>SLGN01000280.1 GCA_007123695.1 Verrucomicrobiales bacterium | reverse complement strand
GCGCGCGCGGGGCCGCACCAGCCGGTCCATGACGGTCGCCGCTCGGGTGCGCGCCGCCAGCGCCGCGGCGGCGCGCAGCGACGCGGGTTGCTCCCGCATCTCGCCGTAGGTGCGCTCTTCGAGGAACTCGTTGTGCCCGGTGTAGAGAATGAAAAGATCCGGCCGATGGGCGGCCAGTTCCTCCATCAAGAGGGCGACGCGGTAGCTGGCGTAGCTGATGCCGCCGGCGTTGACCACCTCCCATTCCCCGCTCTCGTCCGCCTCCGCGAGCAGCTCGCGCAACCAGCCGGGAAAGGCCACGCTGTCCTCGAACGGCTGCCCCTGGGTGGTCGATCCGCCCAGGCAAAACACCCGCTTCACCCCGTCCGGCTTGTCCGCGCGGAACCTCTGGTCGTTGAACCACCGCAGCTTGCCCGGCGCGGTGCGGAACCAGCGGATGCCGTCGTCGTCGCGCTCTTCCACGAACAAGGGCAGATGTCCGCTGAAGCCGACGAACGGATCTTCGCGCTCCGCCAGCGGGCGCACGCCGAAAAGCGCCAGCGCCAGCTCGATCAGGGCGAACGCAAGCGCGACGGCGATGGCGGCGTAGAGGGCCTTGCGCCAGGCGGGGATCGCGGGCCGGCCGTCGGTCGTCTCTTCGGCGCGTCCCGGCGCGTCGCTCATTTGTCGCCCACGCAAAGCACGCTCCCGTCCTGCAGGCTCACGTAGACGCGGCCCGCGGCCACGGCCACGCCCTCGTGGACGGGCTTGGACGGCAGCGTCATGGCAGCGCCCCGCGATCCGTCCACCGCCGAGACGACGAGCAGTTCGTGCGTGTCGGACTCGACGCCCTGCAGGCGGCCGGCGAGATAGAGGCGGTCTCCGGCCAGCGCCATGCCGCGCACCTGCGAGCCCTGCGGAAACTCGACGGTCCATTCGATCTCGCTTCGTCGGTCGCCGGCCCGTTTGCCCCAGACCCGGGCCGGGCCTTGCAGCATTTCGGTGCCTTTGCCGAATTCCGTCGGCTGCTTTTCGTCGCCGGCTTCGAATCCGCAGACGCGTTCGCTGTCGAAAACGAGCATCTGGCCGACGGCGTCGCCCAGCTTCCAGTTCTGGCCGGACTTGCGCAGCGCGATCGGGCGGGTGTACCAGGAATCGTTCAGCAGTCCGAGACGGCCGGCCCGCAACCGCTTGCTGTCCGAGTCATCGGCCTGGTTCGAGCCGCTGCGGGCGTCGAATTGCCAGTGGATCATGTTCACGGACTTGTCGTCCGCCAGCAGCAGATCGGCCAATCCCATGAAGCCGTCGGGCTGGCTGCGCCAGAGCACCTTGCCGTCCGCCGGCTGGAAGGCGGTGACGTGAATCCCGCCATCGGCGTGCGAATGGCGGCCCGCCGCCGCGAAGGCCACGCCTTGGTGCACCAGCACCCCGCCGACGACCGGCCAGGTCGATTCCAACTGGCCGCACACGACGATCCTTTCGTCCCCGGGCGCGACGCGCTGACGCCAGACCAGCTCGCCGTCGCTCGCGCGCACGCAGTAGACGCGGCCGTTGCGCGCGCCGAACAAGCACAGATCGCCGTGGACCGTCGGCGGCACTTCCACGCGACCGTCCGCAACGAAGGACCAGCGGGGTTCGCCGGTGCGGGCATCCAGCGCCTCCACCCGGTGGGCATCGACGGCGGCGGCGATCACCATGTCGCCGGAGATCACCGGACTCGACAAAGTGCCCGCCTCCTTGTATCGCCACTCCTCGCGCAGGGGGCTGCCGCCGCTCGCGGCGATCGCCTGCTTCCACAGGGCTTCGAGCCCGGCCGGGCCGGGGTCCGCAGTGCTGCCGGAGCGCCCGGACGAACCGCGGTGCGTCGGCCAGCCGCCCGTCGCGCCCGACGTTCCCGCCGCCATGCCGAACGCGGGACCGCGCTCCACCTCGGCGGATTCTTCCACCAGTTCGGCCTTCGAGGCCAGGCCCAGGAATCCGCGCAGCATCGGGTAGCAATGGCAGGAGTGCGGAAAGGTGTACAACTGCCCGTTGGCCGGCAGCACTCCGCCGTCGCGGCAGGAGTGTCTCGCGGCGGCAAAATGCTCGTACTCTCCGCTTTCGACATCCACGAAATCCATCGTGCCGCACAGAATCTGCCGGGCGCTGGCGCGGTCGTCGAAGCAGCGGTGCTTCATCGAGAAATCCTTCGGCTGCATGAACCGCTTCCGCACCTCGCCGGTCTTGGGATCGAGCCCCTCCCAGGCGTATTGCTTCTTGCCGTCGCTTTCCGCCGGATGCACCCAGACGAGACCGTCGAAGTGCAGCACTTTGGAATAGCTGCCGCCATGGCCGATGCGCTCGTACTTGTAGGTCCAGCGGAGCGAGCCGTCCTCCGCCGACGCGCCATGGGTGGCCTTGGACGTGGAAAGCACCAGGTCTCCGTCGCGGTAGAGGATGAGCTTGGGAGCCCTGCCGCTCGTCCAGCTACGGGTCGGCGCCACCCACTTTTCGCGGCCGTTCGCCAGATCGAGGCAGACGATGGGGTAGTCGCGGTTGCCGTCCGGCAGGCGCTTGCTGGAGACGAAGAACACCTGGCCGTCCCCGGCGATCAGATCGGTGGGGGACGAGGATTCGTAGCGCCACTGCACTCGTCCGCTGTCCGGGTCGAGGCAAACCACGTCGCCGGAGCTGTCGAGCACCAGCAGGCGACCTTCGGCAAAGGCCGCCGACTTGGGCTGTTCGACCTCCTTGTAGGTCATCAAGGTGTCTCCGGTTCGGGGATCGAGCGCCACGAGGCTGCCGTCCGCGTCGAGGGAGGTGAAGACGCGGTCGTCGAGCGTGATCAGCAGCGAGGGGTTCGGCGTGCCCGCGAGCCAGCGTTTCCACAGCATCAGGCCGTTGAAGGCATCGCGGCCCACGAGGGAGAACTGGCGCAGCTTGCCGGCGGGCGAGGGCTCCAGCTCCACCGCCGGCGCCGGATCGGGATTCTCGGGACGCTCGTCGTCGAAGAAGTAGACCAGTTGCTTGCGCGAAGCCGTCACGCCCTGCACCGCGCTGTAGCGGAGGTGGGTGGCCCAGTTCGGGCCGGCGACCCAGCGCAGGCCGTTCGGCACATCGAGCTTGGACTCGGTGGAAACGGCGGCGCCAGCGGCGTCGTGCCGGCGATGGCTCCAGGTGCCCATCTCCTCCGGTCTGGGTTTGGTCAGCTTTGCCCAGGTGCCGTTGCGCTCCACCCATTCGATGTCGCCGACGCCGAGGCTCGACAGGGCATTGCTCAAGTTCTGCTTCTCGGCTCCCTGCTGGCCCAGGCCCAGCCAGATGTCTCCATCGGGCGCCACCACCCGCAGCACCTCGTCCAGACCGAGCCCCCGGCTTGTCAGGCTCGGCAGGTCCTCGACCACCAGCAGGTTGACCAAGTGGTCGCTGTAGGGCAGGCGCGTCAGGGATCCGGTCTCCACCGAGACGGCGCCCTCCAGATTCGCTTCGCGGATTGCCGCGCGGGCGGAACCGACCGGGCCGCTGTCGGCCGCCAGCCCGTGCACCAAGAAGCGCCCCTGCTGGGAGAGGGAGATCAGCTTGGCGGGATCGGAGAAGTTCACGTGGGCCGCGAAACCCGCGTTCCGGCTCAAAGCCGGCTGTGCGCTGTCTTGCCCGAGGGCACGGTTGCCGGACGCAATTGCCAGGCCGCCGCATAGCGCCATGGCTAGAAGGGAATTCCGGACGAAGGTCCGAGACGGGAGGAGCTTCGGGAGGGGGCGGGGGACATTGCGGGCCATGGGGTGAAGAATCACCCGAAACCGCGCTGCAATCCAGCGATTTCCCAGTGGACTCCGCCGATTTGGCGAGGAAAGGCGCGGAAAGCCCGCCTCCACAATGCTGCTTTCCCGTTCAAGCGCCCGAAGACGGATCGCTTGCTAGAACTCCGCCCATCCCGGCACCCGGGGGAAGGGGACGACGTCGCGGATGTTGCCGACGCCGGTGACGAGCATGAGGAGGCGCTCGAAGCCGAGGCCGAAGCCGGCGTGGGGGACGCTGCCGTAGCGGCGCAGGTCGAGATACCAGGAGTAGTCGTCTTCGTCGAGGCCCTGCTCGCGGAGGTTCGCGGCGAGGACCTCGGGGCGCTCCTCGCGCTGGCTGCCGCCGACGATTTCGCCGATGCCGGGCACGAGCAGGTCCATCGCCGCGACGGTGCGCCCGTCGTCGTTGCGCCGCATGTAGAAGGGCTTGATCCCCTTGGGGTAGTCGTGGACGGTGACGGGACAGCGGAAGTGGGCCTCGGTGAGATGGCGCTCGTGCTCGGACTGGAGGTTGTGGCCGTGCTCCACGGGGTATTCGAAGGTCTCCCCGCTGGCGAGGAGGATCTCCACCGCCTCGTCGTAGGACACCCTCGCGAAGGGGCGGTCGCGGACGAACTCGAGCCGCTCCAGCAGGCCCTTGTCGACGAAGCGCTGGCAGAAGGCGAGATCTTCGGAGCAGTGTTCGAGGGCGTCGGCGACGAGGAACTTCACCATCTCCTCGGCGAGGTCCATGTCGCCCCCGAGGTCGCAGAAGGCCATCTCGGGCTCGATCATCCAGAACTCGGCGGCGTGGCGCGAGGTGTGCGAGTTCTCGGCGCGGAAGGTGGGGCCGAAGGTGTAGATGTTAGTCAGGGCGCAGGCGAAGGTCTCGCCCTCGAGCTGTCCGCTCACGGTGAGGTAGGTGGGCTTGCCGAAGAATTCCTCCTCCCCGCCGCGGACCCGTTCTCCATCCATCGTGACGACGCGGAACATCTCGCCGGCGCCTTCGCAGTCGGAGGCGGTGAGGATGGGCGTGTGCACGTAGACGAAGCCGCGCTCCTGGAAGAATCGGTGGATGGCGTAGGCCATGCGGCTGCGGATGCGGAAGACGGCGCCGAAGAGGTTGGTGCGCGGTCGCAGATGCGCGATGGAGCGCAGGAACTCGAGGCTGTGGCCCTTTTTCTGCAAAGGGTAGTCATCGGGAGCCGCGCCGACGAGGGCGACGCGGGTCGCCTGGAGTTCCCACCGCTGGCCCTTGCCCTGAGAGGCGACGACGCGGCCCTCGACCTCGACCGAGGCGCCGGTGCGGGCGGGCACGACATTCTCTCCGTAGCCCGGCAGAGAGGCGTCGGCGACGATCTGGAGGTTGGCGAGGCAACTGCCGTCGTTGAGTTCGAGGAAGGAGAAAGCCTTCGACTCGCGCTTGGTGCGCACCCAGCCGCGGACCAGCGCGGTCTCGGGAGGGGAATCGCTGCGGAGGATCTCGGCGACGCGGATCGGGGACATGTCGGAGTATCAGAAAGGCGGCGGCGGATTTCAAGGGGATTCGAAGAGGGGCGCGGCACCCCGGCCTTCCGGCGGGTAGAGTTACGAAGGTCGGTCGGGAATCCGCGTCGAAAGAAAAAATTCTTGCGCCTTCCCCCGAGTTTTTCCTAGCATCCGCTCCGAACAACTCGACACGCACGCATGATCATCTGGACTGGACACGGAATTCTCATCCCCATTTTCTGGATCGCCGGATTCATTCTCGGAGTCACCGTCGGCGGGGCGCTTGGAGCAGTCATCGGCGCCGAGAAAGGGCTCCCGCTCGGCTTTGCCCTCGGCGGCCTCTGCGGCGCCGGACTGGTGTGGCTCTACGCGCTGACCTTCGGGAAGTCGACCGAGCAACTGCTGCAAGATCCGCGCACCGGGCAGATGGTGCGGCTGGTGAAGCGGAATTCCCTATTTTTCATCCCGGCCTTCGCCTGGGCGGTCATCGCGTCGGTGGCGGTGCTGCCGATCGGCGGGATGGGCCTGATCGCCATGACGGCCCCGTCGCCGGAGCGCCTGGAGTTGGCGGAGCTGGCGGAGATGGCCGATCTCGGTCTTGGAGTTTCCGACGAGGAGGGGGAGGAGGAGGAAGGCTCGACTTCTCCAGATGCCGGGGCCGATGCCGATGCCGCGGAAAGTCCGGATGCCGAGTCCGCCGGTCCAGTCGCAGCGACCGAGTCGGCCGAAACCGTGCCTGCCGAGAAGTCGCCTGCCGGAGACGGGCGTCCCGAAGAGCCTTCTCAGCCGACGCCCGCCGAGGCATCGTCCGGCGAAACCACAGCCGCCGCGACGGAATCCCGCACGCAGGCTCTTCCCACCGCGCAGCGGGACTGGAAATCGACAGACGGTCGTGTCCTGCGTGCCTCCTTGATCGGCTTCGTCGGCGGATCGGGCGAAAGCGGAGAGTTCGAGCGCGAGGACGGCGAGCGGTTCACCATCCCCGTCGAACGTTTCGACGCGGAGACCCAAGGCGAATTGCGCGCTCTTTTCGAGGCGGCGGGGCGGGAGTGAGGGGGCACGCTACACCAGCCCTTCGCGGAGGGCTTTGGCTGCTGTGAGCGGCGGGAGCTGGCGGGGAGCGCGAACTTGTCGGACGGGGGTCGCCATGCGGCATCGGCGGTTGGCCCGACGTTTTCGCTTGCCGGGATGGGAACCTCGGTCTTTGTTCAAAAAAGCAAAGCCCATGCCATGAAGACCTGTTGGAATCGACCTGTTCGCCGGAGCCGGAGGAATGAGCCTCGGCTTTGAGCAGGCGGGATTCGACGTGAGGGCGGCGGTCGAGATCGATCCGGTTCATTGCTGCGTCCACGCATTCAACTTCCCCGAATGCGCTGTCCTGCCCCGCTCGGTTTCCGCGCTGTCCGGAAAAGAGCTTGAAAAGGCGACCGGCGGGGACGGGATCGACGTTGTGTTCGGAGGCGCGCCCTGCCAAGGCTTCTCGATGATCGGGAAGCGAATCCTCGACGATCCGCGGAACTCCCTCGTGCGCGATTTCGTCCGCATCGTCCGCGAGGTAGGGGCCGGCTACTTCGTCTTCGAGAACGTCAAAGGACTCACCGTCGGGAGCCATCGCAAGTTCCTCGATGAACTCTACGAAGAATTCGACCGCGCCGGGTATGTCGTGCGGGATCCGTGGCGGGTGTTGAACGCTGCCGACTTCGGGGTGCCGCAGAGCCGCGAGCGACTCATTCTGATCGGGGCTCGGAAGGGTCTGAAGCTGCCCGTGTATCCGGTTCCGACCCATCTGCGGCCGGACGGCTGCGACGCGTTGATCGGGTCGGTGGGACCAACATGCCGCGACGCGCTCGACGATCTGCCCGACGCCGAGAGCTTCGATGGTTTGGTCGAGTCGGATTCGGTCGAAACAGTGCGCTGGGGTGATCCGAGCGACTACGCCGCCGAGATGCGCTGTCTCGAACCCCGGCATTGGCACTACGGGTATCGGCGGGAGTGGAATCCGGGATTGCTCACGTCTAGCGCACGCACCACCCACACCGCGATTTCGCGGAGGCGTTTTCGGGAGACGCAGCCGGGGACGGTGGAGCCGATCTCGCGCTTCTTCCGGCTGCCTTCGGACGGACTCTCCAACACCCTGCGTGCCGGGACCGACGGGGCCCGCGGGGCCTTCACGAGTCCCCGTCCCATCCACTATCGCTTGGCCCGTTGCGTCACGGTCAGGGAGATGGCGAGGCTCCATGGCTTTCCCGACTGGTTCCGTCTGCATGCGACGAAGTGGCACGGAGCCCGGCAGGTCGGAAACGCGGTGCCCCCGCCCCTGGCCCGCGCAATCGCGGGTGCCGTTATGGATGCGATCGGCTTCTCGCCGAGGCGACCCGGGCGGATTCTCTCTCTGGGGGATCCGGCGCTGCTGGAGATGGATCTTTCGTCCGCTTCGGCCTATTGGCAGGTGGAGCGTCCGCCATCGAAGCGCGACCGATCCAGAGGCGCGCGAAAGCGCAAGCAGGAGGAGATCGAGCGAGAGCGGCTCGCCGCGAAAGCCTGTTGACGACGGAAGCAGCTCGGAGTTGTCCAGGCGAACCAGGACATCGAATTTTGCTCGGAGAAATTCCCCGATTTGGTGTGCCGGGCCGTCTCGACCCAGTTTCTCGAAGCGGATTTGATTGTGCTTTTCGAGCTTGTGGTCGCGGAAGGGGAACTGAGAGTGGCGGAGGAACGTCACTATCGCCTTGTCCCGGGCGGGGCGATCACGAGCGATGATCTGCGCCGCTACGCGGGCGGGTGAGCCCCTCATCCG
>SLGN01000381.1 GCA_007123695.1 Verrucomicrobiales bacterium | reverse complement strand
GACGTAGGCGAGGGTGCCGACGGCACGCGCGCGACCATCTGCGGTGGCGGTGGCGGGATGGTGGCAGGTGGCGCAGGAAACGTCGCGGTTGCCGCCGAGGACCGGGTCGAAGAAGAGGGCCCGACCGAGCTCCCACTTCGCGGGGTCGAGCGATGGAGGCGGGTCGAGGGGCTCGACTCCGTGCTCGACGAGGAGGTGCCGCAGCGCGTCGGGCGCAATAGCGGTTGCGCCCTCCTCGCACGGGGAAAGCGCGGGTAGGCTCGCAGCGAGAAGGATCAAGGCGTTTCGGATCTTCATGGTTCTGTTTCCCGGAATTACGCTCTCCGGTGGAGTCAGAAGCAGCAGGCACCGCAGATCGGCGCTAGGGAACGCCCCCAAGTCCACATCCCTTCAAAGCCTAGCGGATTTCTCCGCGGGGGTCAAGCCTCGCAGCGGCGGCGGCAAATCCGCCCTTCCCTCGCGCCCCCGCCTGCGCTACCGTCGGCGCATGAGAATGAAGGACCGCATCGTCGTCGTCACGGGAGCCGCGCGGGGCATCGGCCTCGGTTGCGCCGAGGAACTCGCCAGCGAGGGGGCTTCGCTCGTGATCGCGGATCGTCCCGGGAGCCCGGAGCTCGACGGGGCAGCCCAAGCGATCCGTGCGCTCGGAGCCCGTTGCCTCGCGGTCGAGGCCGATACCTTCTCGCGGGAAGGATGCGAGTCGGTGCTCGCCGCCGCGCTCGCCGAGTTCGGAGACGTAGATGCCCTCGTCAGCGTGCCGGCCTACAACCAGCGTGCCAGCTTCCTCGACTACGATGGCGAGGTGTTCGAGGGCATTCTGCGTTCCGCTCTCCTCGGCGGCTTCCACATGAGCCAGCTCGTCTGCCGCCATCTCGTCGCGCGGGCGAAGCCAGGGCGCATCGTCTTCATCTCGAGCGTGCTGGCGCGGGTCCCGAACGCGCGATGCGTGGCCTACAGTGCGGCGAAAGCGGCGCTCAACACGATGACCCAGACGATGGCGGTCGAGCTTTTCGAGCATCGTATCAACGTAAACGCGATCGAGCCCGGCTGGATCGACACCCCCGGCGAGCGGTCCCACTACAGCGACGAAACCATGGCCGCCGAGGCCCGGAAGCTGCCTTGGGGCCGTCTCGGGACGGGTTCCGACATTGGAAAGGCGGCGGTCTATCTCTGCTCGGACGACGCAGACTACGTGACCGGCACGATTCTGCCGATCGACGGGGGCTACCGTCTCAAGCATTGCCGCGAGGTGCCGCCGGAGACCCCCTAGAAGCCGTCGCCGCAGGGCCGAGCCGCTACTCGAGCGGACGGATGCGGATGTTGCGCCAGGCGACGTCGAAGGGCCCGGTGCCCCGTTTGATGCCGTGTACCTGGAGGCCGATGTGCCCTTTCGGGTGGGTGCGGTAGCTCTGCTCGTGGGTCAGGTCGGCGACGGCCACTCCGTTGATGAAGGTCTGAATGCGCGGACCCTTGGCGATGACGCGGTAATGGTTCCACTCGCCGTTCTTGACGTGGTGGTGGACATGTTCGCGCGACTGCGGCTCGGGAGAGAGCCAGCCGAGACCGGTGGCCTCCCCGTAGATGTAGCCCGATTTGCCCGGCGAGGACATGACTTCGACCTGGGGGCCGAAGAAGCGATGAAGGTCCGTGGCCGGCTTGCCGTCGCGTCCGGAGGTGGCGAGGTCTGCCTCGGTCTTTTCGCGGGAACGGATCTGAACGCCGGAATTGAGCTTGTCGTGCACCTTGACCTCGAACTCGAGCTCGAAGTCGCCGAACTCGGCCTCGCTCACGAGGAAGGTGTTCGGACTGCCCTCGGTGGTCTCGCCGCGGATGGTGCCGTCGACGGCTTCGAAGGTGGCCTCGCCAAGGGTCGAGGGTTTCCAACCGGCGAGCGTCTTTCCGTCAAACAGGGAGATCCAGCCATCTTCGGCGGCGCGAAGCGGTGCGGAGGTGCCGAGAACGGCAAGGGAGAGGGCGGCGAGGGCGTGGCGGGGGAGAAGCAGGCTCGGTTTCATCGGATTCGTGGAAAGGCAAGATAGGGGGCGGCCCGGCGCTGTCGATTGCCCTGATCGCGCCCGCCGGGTTCGGGGAACACGAATGGAACGCTTAGGGAACGAAGAGGAGTTCGTTCGAATTGATCAGGGCACGGCACAGGCTCTCGAGGCCGTGCTCCGCGACGAGACGCACGGCGTCTTCGCGTTCCGGACCCTCGCAGGAACGACCGAAGGCGATGCGGAAGGCGCGGTCGGCAAGGACGGCGGGATCGTCGGATCCCGACCCGCTCTCGGCGCGGACTCTCTCGGCGAAGCGTCCCGCCTGCGCAATGGCGAAGGGGCTGTTGTAGAGGTTGAGCGCCTGGATCGGCGTGGTCGAGCGGCTGCGCGCCGGCATGGCCTGGCCGCCGTCGGGGCAGTCGAAGGCACCGAAGACGGCGTCGTGCTCCATTCGAAGCTGCATGGCGTAGACCATGCGGCGATGGTCGTCGGGGGAAAATTCGTCCTTGGCGATCCAGTTGCGGGCGTAGTTGGTGTTGGGTTCGAAAAGGAGAAAGCCAGGGCCGAACATGCGGCGGTCAAGGGTTCCCGCGACCTGCAGGACGATGTCGCGGATGGCTTCGCCCTCGAGGCGGCGGGGGGGGAAGCGCCACAGCAGTTCGCAGCCGGCATCGGCGGCGAGGGCTTCGGATCTGGGGGCCGAGGATTGGCGGAAGGTCCGCGACGTCAGGATGAGCCGGTGGATGCGCTTGAGCGACCAGCCGCCATCGACGAGTTCGGCGGCGAGCCAGTCGAGCAGATCGGGATGGGTCGGGCGGAAGCCCATGGTTCCGAAGTCCGACGGCGTCGCGACGAGCCCACGTCCGAAGTGGTGCTGCCAGATTCGGTTCACGGCGACGCGGGCGGTCAGCGGATTGGCGGGATTGGCGATCCAGTTGGCGAGAGCGACACGTCGCCCGGCCTCGGGCGCCTCCGCGTCGAGGGAGAAGCCCTTGAGCATCTGGGCGAAGACGGCGGGGCTGGCCGGGGCGACAACTTCTTTGGGGGAAAGCGGGTCGCCGCGGAAAAGGCGGCGCGTGGGACGCTCCGGCTGGACGAACTCTCCCGCGTAGACTTTGGGCGGGACGAGCAGGGCGGCCCGTTCGTTCTCCAGCTCTACGAGGCGTGCCTGGGCCGAGCGGACCTCGGAAGAAGGAGCGGCGTCGAGTCCGGCCAGCCGGTAGGCCAGCTCGTCGGACGGGGGCGAGCCGAAGGGGGCGCGGTCCTCGGAGGAGGCGACCCGTGTCCACGGGCCCGCTTCCGATCCGGCGACCTCGATGCGGTAGGCGGTGGCGAGGCGGTCGCGGTATTTGCCGTCCCGGTCGCGGCTCCAGACGATGCGGTCGATGGTTTCGGTCGCGGGCAGCTCGAGCATGGCCCAGGCCCCTGCGACGGTGTCCGCGATCCAGGACCGGTCGTTGCCGTAGCGCCCGTCGTTGAGGTGGGCGAGCCGATGCTTCGGATTGCCGGCGAAATCTCCGGACGAGCCGGGCTTGGCACCGAGGGCGACATTTCTTTCCCCCGACCAGACTTCGAGTTCGTCGAGGCAGGGTTGGCCTCCGTTGGTGGACTCGATGGCGAAGCGCACGAAACGGGTCTCGACCGGGGCGAAGGTTTCTTCGTTCCGCTTTGCTTCGACCGGCGGGCGCAGGCGGGGCTGGATGCCGCCCGCCTCGGGTCTCTGCAGAACGATCGCGTCGGCGGTGATGGCCCCACCCGTGTTTCCGCCGCGGACGAGGATCGCGCTGGAGAGGGTTAGCGCATGGACTCCGGCGTCGAAGAAGCCGGACCAGAGAGGCTTTGCGCCGTCGGTTCCGGCGCAGTCGGCGAAGTTCCGCTGGTCGATCCGGGCGATTTCGGTCTGGTCGCCGGTGGTGGCGGGATCGCCGTCGAGGTCTAGGACGTAGCGGGCGTCGGCGGTGTGGGTGGGAAAGCCGCCGCCCCAGGAAAGCCAGATCCGCCAGTCGCCGACGACTCCGGGCCGGTAGGCGAGAACGTCGCGGCCTGGCGCGTTTTCCCACCATAGATAGCCGCCCCCCGCCACGTTGGGCAGGCGCCCTGTCCCGCCGGGATCGCCGAGATGGCCCCGCGCCGTTCCTTGCGGGTTCTTGCCTTCGCCCTTCGGTTTCTCGAGAGGCAGGGACCGAACAGGGTCGGCTTCGTCAATGAACAGGGTTGGGCCGGAGTAGGGCCGGGGCAGTAGCACCTCCAGATCCATCCTCAGGGTCTCGATCTCGCGGGCGAGGGACTCGGCACGGGCCTGGCGCCCGGCAGTCTCGGCACTGCGCAGATCGCGCTCGCCATGGCGCACTCCTTCGAAGACGGCCTGCATCGCGTAGAAGTCGGTCTGGCTCACGGGGTCGAACTTGTGGTTGTGGCATTTGGCGCAAACCATGGTCGTGCCGAGAAAGGCCGTACCGACGGCATCGACGAGGTCGCTGAGTTCGTCCTGCCGCTGCATCTCGCGCAACAGCGGATCCTGGCCCTTGACGCGGTCCCAGGGACCTGCCACGAGAAAGCCGGTGGCGGCGTCCTCGCCCGCAGTGTCGCCGGCGATCTGCTCGAAGACGAAGCGGTCGTAGGGCTTGTCCTCGTTGAAAGCGCGGATGACCCAGTCGCGGTAGGGGTAGGCGTTGGGCCGCTCATGATTGGTTTCGAAGCCGTGGGAGTCGGCATAGCGGACTACGTCGAGCCAGTGCCGCGCCCAGCGCTCGCCGAAATGCGGGCTCGCAAGAAGCCGATCGGCGAGAGCTTCGACGGCGGCGGCCGCTTCCTCCCCGCCTCCGCCATAGGCTTCGAAAAACTCACCGGGGCTCTCCTCGTCGGGCAGAAGGCCGGTCACGACCAGCGACATGCGCCGCAACAGGGCTTCGGCGGAGGCGGCGGGGTTGAAGTCCAAACCTCTTTCCGAAAGGGCGGCGGCGACGAAGGCGTCGATCGGGTGCCCGTGTCCCGTGTCCGGCAGGGGCGGGCGCACCACGGGCTGGTAGGACCAGTGATCCGTCGTGCGCCGCTCCAGTTCGGCCGTGGCGGCGGTCCAGTTCTCCCTTTGGTCGATCCATTGCCGCAGGGCGGCGATTTCTTCCCCGCCGAGGGCCGCACCCTTCGGAGGCATGCGCCGGTCCTCGTCGGCAGAGACGACGCGGGCGATCAGCTCGCTCTTGCTGCTGTCCCCGGGCAGGATCGTCCTTTCCCCCGAGTCGCCGCCGCGCAGGGCGCTCAGCACGGAATCGAGACGCAGCCCGCTCTTCGCCTCATCAGGGCCGTGGCATTTCACGCAGCGGGCTTCGAGAACCGCGGGAACGCCGCGTGCGGACACATGCTCGCCCGCCGGGGCGGCGGGCGAGAGCAGCAGCACGCCGGCGGCAAGGTGGAAAGACGTCAGACGGAACATGCGGGGAGAACCTAGCAGCAGAAGCCTCCAACGCCAAAGCGAATTGTATACAATTTTCGGCGCATCCGCGTGGTCCAGCGCGAGCAGAGAGGCCCGCCTTTCACGCCATGCGCGGCTTGAGAGCTTCCCAGACTTGCGGCAGGTCCCACTTTTCCAAAACCCCCAGCAGCATGTGCGAAAGCGGCCATTGGTAGTATTCGTCGGTGGCAATGGAATGCCAGCTCTCGAGCGGATCGAGCAGGCAGACGGTTTCGACCCGGTCGTCGAGGAAGGCGGCGAGCCCGCCGGGAACAGTCGCCTGCCCCGAAGCGGCGAGGTGGATACGGCTCCATCCGCGCGAGGCGAGCAGGTCGAGGACGCGGAGCACGTCGTGGGTCTTTCCTCCGAGATAGGGGCGTCCGAGCATGTTCGCGTAGGCGGCGTAGAAATAGTCCGCCCCGTAGTAGTCGCGTGCCCGTGCCCCGGCCGTCCCGGGGAGCGAATCGCCGACACCGCGGGGATCGCAAGCGATGACGAGCGACCCGGCGGGCTGCGCCGCGACGAGTTCCCGCAGCGCCTCGTTTTCGCGCAGTTCCGCGTCGGCGGAAAACTCTGCAACCCAGAGCAGGGCGTGGCTTCCCTTCTCCGGCGCCGCAGGCAGGCGGGAGACGTGGGATTCGGAACGCAGCATCGTGCAGATCGCCTGGATGCCGGGCTCGGTCTCGACGGCGTAGTGGACCCAATGGCTGGTGGGATAGCCGCGTTTCGGTCCATAGGCCCGCAAAATGCGGTAGTCGGGCGCGTCGCTGGAATCGCGCCGGGGCAGGCGCAGAGTGGTGGCGACGGCTTCGCGCAAATGCTCGCCGGAGAGCGGAGCCTCCGCACGCTTCTCTTCGAGGCGCTTCGCTTTCGCCCGGGTGAAGGCGAACACGGTGCGGGAGTCGAGGTCGAGGACGACTTGTCCGCTGGGCGTGCACTGCAGGGCCGCGTCCTCTTCAACGACGATGTCGGGTTCTTCCGAAAGCTCCGAGGCGCCAGTCAGGCTGTTGAAGAAACGATACATCGCCTCGCGGTTCGGCTGGGAGTATCCGTGGGGGTCGGGACCGACGTGGAGCTGGATCTTGTCCTCTGCCCCGAGCAACCCGTAGAGATGTCGGAGACGACCGTAGACCTCCTCGGAACCGCGTGCGTCGAAGTAGTCCCTCTCCTGCGCCATCACGATGACGGGTCGCGGCGCCATGGCGGCCAGGTAGTCGTCGTGGTCGAGTTCCAAGGCCAGCGAACGGGGCGGACATTGCTCGTTATCCTGCGGCAGCTCGTTCTCCAGATTCCGCCGCCACGTCGTCACGAAGCAGGAGGGCGCTCCCATGGTCCAGCGACTCTCCAAGCCGAGGAGCCATGTCGACATGGTCCCGCCGCCCGAGTTGCCCGTGATCCCGACATAACGCGGATCGATTTCGGGCCGGGAAAGAAGGTAGTCGAGGGCGCGGATGCCGTCCCACGCTCGCCACGATCCGAGGAACTCCCCCACCAGTCCCATTTGGTTGCCGCACTGGTTGTGTTCGCGGGTGGGACCTTTCATGAGCAGCTTGCCCGAGGGATCGAGATACTGCGAGCGCTCGCCCTGCCCAATGGGGTCGAAGATCAGGCAGGCCGTTCCAAGACGCGCCAAACCTTGCGAAAAGGCCTGATAGGCTTCGGCGCATTTGCCGTTGCTCGAGTGCCCGCAGCTGCCCACCACTCCGGGCACCTTGCCGTCCGGACGTTCTTTCGGCAGGTAGAGGTTGGCGGTGACGTGGAACTTGGGCCGGCTCTGGAAAATGATCTTTTCAACGGTGTAGCCGTCGCGGTCCAGAACGCCGACGACCTTGGCGTTGAGCGGAGTCTTCCCTTCCGGCATCGGTGCGAAGGCCTTGGCGACGCGCTCCCGCACGTCGGTGACGTAGGCTTCGGCCTCTGCTTTGGTGGAAAGCGCCGACTTACGCTCGAGGGCGCGTCTTTCGACGCCGCGGACCTTCTTCAGGTAGTAATTGTGGACCATGCGGGGAAACCGCTGGTAGGGCTCCAGATCCGGCGTCTCGGTCTCGGCACGGACGCGGCCGGCCGGGAAGCCGAGACCCGAGATCGCGAGACCTCCGGCGAGATGGAGAAGTTCGCGGCGCGACGGCTGGGAGAAGGCATCGAATGGCATCTGGGTAGGCTAGGGGAAAGGCCGATCATGAGTCAATGAAGAAAGGCACTTAAGAGCGTTTTTGCAGATGCAATCGATCCAAGCGAATCGGATACTGCATCAGCCGTGCCTCCATGGGTCGAAGGCCGAAAAGACAGCCGGAGCATTCTTGGAAGTCGACACTACGCAGAACGATCCGGCACCCCCTTCCGCAAATCCCGCAGCACCCGCAGACCACCCCACTCCGCGCCCCGCATCTTCCGCGCACCCGTCCGGCGCTTGGCCCCGAAACCGCGCCCCCTCGCCCGCTCCCGCTCGAAGACCCCGTCGACGAACTCCGCGCTCCCCAGCACTGCCCCGTCGGTGAAATACCTCACCCGGTGCCGCAGCGCCTCGGCCACGCCCATCCTTCCGCCGGACTCCACCACCGCCTCCACCGTCTCCGCATCCATGCCG
>SLGN01000279.1 GCA_007123695.1 Verrucomicrobiales bacterium | reverse complement strand
TTCATCAAATTCAAGGAGTTTGCTGAAATTTTCATAGTTTCCACATTTCACTCCCCTTGATCATCTCCCGAGGATGGAATTCCAATTTCCCCGCAATGGCCGGACCTCCGTTTGCAAGGCGGGCGAGAGCGCGTAGTTTCCAGATTCCAGACATAGCCCGGCGAGATGCCGAGGCTCCCTCCACGACGCTCCACGGATGAACTACCGCACGCTTCCGCTCCTTGCTCCTTTGGCCGTCTTCACCACCGGCGCTTTCGGGCAGGAAGTCGGACCCGCCCCGCCCGAGACGGCAGTGGGCGAATACACCCAGACCCTGCTCGACTACTTCCTCGAGGGCGGGCCCGTCCTCATGATTCCGCTGGCGGCGCTTTCCTTCCTCGCCGTCCTGCTCATCATCTTCTACCTCTTCACGATCCGGCAGGGCACCGTCGTCAGCGACAAGTTCATGAACGCGGCCGACGCGCTCATCCGCAAGCAGGACTACCTCGGGCTCATCGCCGTCTGCAACCGGGAGAACGAGTGCATCGCCCGCATCGTCTACAAGACCCTCGATTTCGCCACGAAGAACCCCACCGCGAGCTTCGACGAGGTGCGCGAGGTGACCGAGGCCGAGGGCACCCGCCAGGCCAGCATTCTCAACAATCGCATCAGCTATCTCAACGACATCGGGCGCGTCGCTCCCATGGTGGGGCTGCTCGGCACCGTCGTGGGCATGATCAAGGCCTTCGAGGGGATCGGAAAGACCTCCGGCGTCCAGCACATGGAGCTCGCCCCCGGCGTGGCCCAGGCCCTCATCACCACGGCGGCGGGCCTCATCATCAGCATCCCGGCGCTCATTTTCTACTCGCTCTTCCGGGGCAAGGTTCAGAAGCTCATCGCCGAGCTTGAAGCGGCGATGACCCACATCATGGCCCTGCTCGCGGCCCAGTACAAGAGGGCCAACTATCGCGCCTCGGCCCGCCGCGAGCACGCCGACGACTGATCCGGGGACGACCCGCCGCAACGCGCCGACGAAATGAAATTCCGGGAGATCAACGTGGGACAGAACGCCGAGCTCGAGCTCGCGCCGATGATCGACGTGGTCTTCCAGCTTCTCATCTTCTTCATCGTGACCTGGCAGTTCGCCCGCTTCGAGCGCGACATGGACATCTCCGTGCCCGCCGCCGAGCAGGCCGAGAACAAGGACCGCCAGGCCGGCGAGATCATCATCAACGTCCGCGAGGACGGCACCATCGTCCTCAACGGGCTCGTCATGGAGCCCGAGGAGCTGCTCGCCCGCCTCGCCAGCATCTCCGAGGCCTATCCCGACCAGGCCGTGATTCTGCGGGGCGCCTCCGAGGCCGGCTTCCAGTCCATCGTCAGCGTGCTCGACGTGATCAAGGAGGCGGGCATTTGGAACGTCGCCTTTGCCACGACGCGGCCCGAGCCGTAAAGTAAGGACGCCCTACATCCGTCCCACGAGCGATGACCGCCCCCGACCGACCGCCCCAGACAGGCCGCCCGACCCGCGCGGCGGCGGCCTTTCTGCTGGCTGCGGCTTTGTTCCTTTTTGCGGCCCGCCCGTCCGTCGGTCTCGCCCAGGAGACTCCGGCCCAGCCCCGGCCCGTCGAGGAGATCCTCTCCTACGCCGATCTTCTCTACAGCAAAGAGCAGTTCGGACTCGCCGCGCAGCAGTATTCCCTCTTCATCCGCGAGCAGCCCAACAGCCCCAATCTCCAGATCGCCTGGTTCCGCCTCGGCGAGTGCTACTTGAAGGTCGAGCAGACCGCCGACGCCGTCGCCACCTTCAATCACCTGATCAACACCTACCGCAAAGGCCCCTTCGTCGGCTCGGCCGCCTACCGGCTCGCAGTGCTGCGCTTCAACGACAAGGACCATCGCAACGCCCTCGCCTACTTCAAGCTCGCCAAAGACGAACTCGTCGAAGCGGCGGCGAAGCTCCAGGCCCGCTTCTACTACGCCCGCTGCCTCCAGCTCACCGGGCAGGGGCGGGAGGCGCTCGCCCATTTCGAGCAGGTCATGTCCGAGGAGACCACCGACGAGAATCCCTTCCTCGAGCGGTCCCTACTCGAGAGCGCCCGCATCCTTTTCGAAATGGGGGAGACCGAGAAGTCGCTGGAGCGCTTTCGCACCCTTGGCGAGACCGCCTCGACTCCCGCCTTCCGCGAGGAGGCCATCGTGCGTGGCGGGCTCATGGCGGCCGAGGCCGGCCAGCCCGAAGTCAGCGAGGCGCTGCTCTCCGAAGCCCTCAAGTTCCCGAACGACAGCCCGTGGAAGCCCCTCGCCCAGGTCGGCGCGATCTTCAACGCATTCACCCGCGGCGACCACGACCGCGTCATCGCGCTCTACAACACGGGCAGCTACACCCCGCCGGACGAATCGAGGGCCAAGATGTTGCTCGTCGTCGGCCATTCCTTCCGCATCAAGGGAGACAACGAAGCCGCCCTGCGCCTCTACTCCCTCGTCGAAGGGCGCTACGGAGACCGCCCCGAGGGCGTCGAGGCGGGCTACCGCAGGCTGCAGATCCTGCACCAGCAGAAAGATCCGGGACTGCCCACCGCCGCCCAGATCTACGCCGAGCGGCAGGCGAAGAACGCTCCGTCGAATCCCTACATCGACATGGCCTGGCTCATGGCCGGCGAATGGCACTTCGCCCAGGCCGAAGGGTCCGCCGGCGGCACCGGCTCGGAGTTCGCCAGGAGCCACTACAAAGAGGCCGCCAACGCCTATCGCCGCGTCCGGCCCGAAAAAGTCGATGAGAAATTCCACGAGGCGCGGCTATACAAGCAGGGCTGGTCGGAGATCGAGAGCGGACAGCGCAAGGAGGGCATCCAGACGCTGTCCAGCTTCGTCGAGCGGCATCCGCGCAGCGCCCTCGCCTCCTCCGCTCTCGCCAAGCGGGCCATGGCCTACCAGGAGCAGGAAGACCACCAGTTCGCCCTCGACGACTACCTCGCCCTCGCGGAACGCTACCCCGACGCGCCCGAACTCGAATTCGCCCTGCAGCAGATCGCCCTGATCTACGCCCATCAGCGCAAGATCCCGGAAATGATCGGGGCCTACGGCACGCTGCTCGAAAAGTTCCCCGACACCAAGGGGGCCGGGGAGGCGCGCTACTGGATCGGAGTGGGCCACTTCGACTTGCAGGAATACGCCGAAGCCGCCGTCGAGCTGGACAAGGCCCGCGGCCTCGACCCCTCGCTCGACGACAAGGCCACCCTGCGGCTCGTCATCGCCCACTACCATCTCGACGACATTTCCGCGCTGGCCGCCGAGTCCCGCCACTACCTCGAGAACGCCCCCGCCGAGGACGATGCGAAACGCCCGCCCATCCCCGAGCAGGTCCTCGAATTCCTCGGCAGCAAGCTCGCCGAGGCCAAGGAATACGAGGATGCCGAGTTCTTCCTCTCCACTCTCGCCGACGACGCGAATCCCGAGCGGACCTCCGCCGCGGTCTGGAAGTTGCTCGCCGACGCCCGCTCGCGGCTGCGGAAGCACGCCGAGGCGATCGTCGCCTACGACAATTTCCTCGTGCAGACCGAGAGACCCAGCGAGCGTGCCGCCGCCTACCTGAACCGGGGGCGGGCCCAGCTCTGCCTGCGTGAATTCGACGCCGCCCGCAACAGTGCGCAGGAGAGCCTGCGCTCGCAGAAGGAAGGGCGCACCAACGCCGAGGCCCGCATCCTGCTCGGCGACATCTCAGCCGCCGAAGACGATCTCGAGGAGGCGGCCAAGGAATACCTCGTCGTCAGCCAGATTTTCACCGATCCGGAAATCACCCCGCGGGCCCTCGCCAAGGCCATCGACGCCTATCGCAGCCTCGGCAACCAGCCCAAAGCCCAGGAACTGACCCAGCAGCTCAGCGCCGCGTTTCCCGACTACGTGCCCCCCGCCTCCCTCGCGCCCGAGTGCTGAGTCCCGTCCGCGCCCGCGGCGGTGCCGGACCGGGCGGCGGCAGCCCCGTTCTTTTCCCCCGTATCCCATCTCCGAAATGCCAGAGCCGAAAGACGCCTACACCCTGGAGGACCTGCGCGACTGGTCCGCCGCCACGTCCGATCTGGAGCGTCCCGCGCGGCTCGCGGTGATCGGCGATCCCGTGGCCCACTCCCTCTCTCCGGCGATGCACAACGCCGCCCTCGCCGCCGCCGGCATCGACCTCTGCTACGTGCGCATCCGCCTCGCGCCCGAGGAACTGAGCGAGGGCGTCGAGCGGATGCAGGCGGCGGGATTCGTCGGGTTCAACGCCACCATTCCCCACAAGGCGGCGGTGCGCGAGCTCGTCGACGAGACCACCGAGGTGGCCGGGCGCATCGGAGCCGTCAACACGGTGGCGTTCGAGAACGGCGCCGTCGTGGGGCACAACACCGACGGTCCCGGGCTGCGCCGCGCCGTGCGCGAGGCCTTTTCCATGGACCTCGGCGAACTTCGCGTACTCGTGCTCGGCGCCGGCGGCGGGGCGGGCCGGGCCGCCGCCGTCCAGTGCGCCATGGACCGGTGCGAGAGGCTCGTCCTCGCCAACCGCACCGAGGAAAAGGCCAGGGCCCTCGCGAACGAGCTCTCCGCGATCCTCCACGACGCCGACCGGCTCGCCGGACCCTCCGACCGTCTCGTTGCCATTCCCTGGGAAGAGCGAGCCCTCGAGCGCGAACTCGGCCAGGTCGATCTGATCGTCAACGCAAGCTCGCTGGGGATGAAGCGGACCGATCCCGACGTGCTGCCGCAGCGGCTCGTCCAGCCTCACCACCTGGTCTTCGACATGGTCTATTCGCCTCCGCGCACCCGTCTCATGGCCGAAGCCGAGGCCGAGGGAGCGAGGACCTGCAACGGTCTCGGAATGTTGCTTTGGCAGGGGGTGCTCGCCTACGAGTTCTGGTTCAACCGCGAGGCGCCCGTAGAGGAGATGAGGCGAGCCCTCGCCGCAGCGGCGGCTTAGAAGCCTGTTGAAAATCGCATCTTCCGGCGCGAGTTCACCACCGCGTCGACCGCCTCGGCCGCTATACCGAGGCGTCCCGGCTGGCCGCGCTGAGCGTCGCCCGTCACCGTCCGGCCCTCGTCGTACAGCAGCAGCAAGCGGGCGAGGCTTCCGCTCCGTTTCGCGTAGCGGTCGAGGATTTCCTTGTGCCATCGCTCGTTGCCCGCGAGGCACGCACGTTCCAGCTCCAGCCGAACTCCCTCGACGGTTTCCTCGACGTAGAGCAGCGGCAGCACCTACGGCAGCTCCACCTCGTCCAGCGGCTGCCGATCCTCCCGGTCCGGAACCTCCCGGTCCGGAACCTCCAGCAGCGGGTGAAAGTGGTTGGACATGATTCAATGGAGCCGCCGAGATGGCGGCGGCTTCATAGACTGCCCGCCGGGGCAGCCCGGAGGGGCGACGGGCGAGGCCTCGGCCCGTCGATCAATAACTCTGGCACTCGAAATTATGAGCGCCGCCCACGGGAAACCCATGACATCGGGGAAATGCCGCGCCACAGTTGCGGGCCTCCCCGACGGATTTCCTACGAGCTACAAACAAATCCCGACATGAAATCGCTCCGCCGCCTTTGCCTGATTCTCCTCCTGCCGCTCACTCTGCACGCCGACGATGCCCCCAAGCCCGTCTTCCTGGCGGGGGCCGCCACCGGAGACGTCACCGCACCGCTCGGCAGCTCTATGAACGGCGGTTTTCAAGACCGTGAGGCGACCCACGTCCATGATCCACAACTCGTCCGATGCCTCGCCCTCGACGACGGCAGCTCGCGGATCGCCCTCGTCCTCGTCGACAGTTGCGTGATCGGCCGCGACATCTTCGACGAGGCCAAGGCCATGATCGAGAAGACGACCGGACTCCCGGCCTCGCATCTGCTGATGTCGGCGACGCACTCGCACTCCTGCGGCACGATGCAGGCAGTGGGGCAGAGCGACTCCGACCCGCTCTACCAGCGCTTCGTCGCCAGACGCATCGCCGACACCGTGCGCTGCGCCACCCAGAACCTCGAGCCCGCCCAAGTCGCCTGGGGCGTCGGTTCGGTCCCGCAGCACGTCTTCAACCGCCGATATGAAATGAAGGAAGGCGGCATTCCGCAGACTCCCCTCGGTGGCACGACCGACCGGGTGCGGACCAACCCCGGCGTGGGCAACCCGCTCGTCGAGAGGCCGGCCGGCCCCACCGATCCGGAAGTGCCCTTTCTCGCCGTGCGCCGCGCCGACGGCAGCCCCATCGCCCTCTACGCGAACTACGCCCTCCACTACGTCGGCGGCAACGGTCCCGGCCACATCTCCGCCGACTACTTCGGCTCCTTCGCCAGACAGATCGCAGACCGCATCGGAGCGGGGGGCGGACTCCCCGCCTTCGTCGGCATGATCTCCAACGGGGCGAGCGGCGACATCAACAACGTCGATGTCCTCGGCAATCCGGAACGCCTGCCGCCCTATGGACAGATCGAGCGGGTCGCCGGAGACGTCGCCGACGAAGTTGCCCGGATATACGCTGGGCTGGATTGGCAGGACTTCGCCCCGCTCGCGGCCGCCCACCACGAGGTGGTCCTACGGATCCGGAAACCAACCGCCGAGGAAGTCGAGAACGCCCGCAAGACCATGGCGGAATCGGCGACGGCGCCGCGAATGGAGACCCTCGAGCAGGTCTACGCACGCGAGACCGTGCTGCTTGCGGAGTTTCCCAACGAAGTCTCCGCTCCCGTGCAGGTAGTCAAGATCGGGGCGGTGCGGCTCGCCGCGATGCCTGTCGAAGTCTTCGTCGAGATCGGTTTGGAGTTCAAGGAAAAGCACCCCGGCACGACCGTCGTTTCCCTTGCCAACGCCTACCACGGCTACCTGCCGACGCCGCGTCACCACGCCCTCGGCGGATACGAGACCTGGCGGGCGAGATCGAGCTACCTTGAAGTCGATGCCTCGACAAAACTTGTCGAAGTTCTCGATAAAATGCTGGCGCAGGTCGGAATCGGCGAAAACTAAGGGTGCCCGCGACGAGGCACGCAGCACCAGCCCTATCCGGTCCCCGTGGCATCCTGCCAACGGGATCCACAGTCAGTCACCTCCATCCATCAGCCGTGTTCGTCAGGGTCAACCCGCAGATCCCGTAGCGAGCAGAGATCCCCGAAGTCGGCTCCCTTCATCTGTCGCGCACCGCTCTTCCGTTTCGGCCCCGTGCGGCCCTCGGCCTGCAGCCCCTCGAATACCGCGTTGACAAAGTCCGCCGACCCGATCACCGCCCCATCGCTGAAATAGCGCACCTTTCGCCGCAGCGCATCCGCCAAAGGCAACGCCCCGTTCGACTCAGTGACGCGGTCGCATTCCTCCGCCGCGATCCCCGCGCGCCCCCCTTCGCCCTTCGCCTCTTCGGGCTTTCGCTCCCGGCCTTCCGAATAGAGCAGCAGACGGTAGCGTGCCTGCACCTCGACCCAATCCGGCAGATCCGACATTTCCGCCCCATCGCCAGCGGAGGCATTCTCCAACCCCTCCCGAGTGATCGAGAACAGCCCCGCCCTCGACTTCTCCGCACCCTTGCCCATGCCGCAGGCCTCCCCATAGCCGCTCCATCGGTAGTCCTCCGGGCGCTCCACCAGTCCCGCCCGCACCGGATTCAAGTCGATGTAGGCTGCCACCGTCCGCAGCGTCTCCTCCCCTCCCTCCAGCAGCACGCTTTTGAAGCGTGCTTCCCACAGCGTCCCCACCCGGTCGTTGCGGCGGTTGAAGAAAATCGAGACACGCTGCTTCAGCTCCTTGAGGAACACCGAAAGATCGAAGCGCCTGCGCTCGTAGCGCTCCAGAATGCGGCGTTCACAGCCCAGATTTCCCGAACGCCGAGCTGCCTCCAGCTCCTTCGCAACCTGCTCCACCACGACTTCGTCGTAGAGCAACGGCAGCAGCTCCAGCAGCGTCTCCGAATCAAGCCTCGGCATTGTCTCCCTGTCCGGCACCTCCAGCAGCAGGTGAAAATGGTTGCCCATCAGACAGTAGGTGACGACATTCACCCCGAGGAACCACTCCAGCTTTCGCAGGATCGACCGAAACACCTCCTTCTCCGAGGCATGGAACACAATGCGTCGGTCGACGACGCGCGAGATGCAGTGGTAATA
>SLGN01000134.1 GCA_007123695.1 Verrucomicrobiales bacterium | reverse complement strand
CTGGGGAGAAGGCGCTCATAGCGGTCGCCACGGAGGGTCGATTTTTCCCGACACAATGCGCTGGCTCTGGCGCGATTGGCGCGATCTCGAGCCCTGATTGCGCTGCCCGGATCGGATTTCCGGCGAGCCGCAGTTCTTGAGAACGGTGTCTTTTGGTCCATAGTGCTGAAGTGAATCGGGAAGAACAGCTTCGCAGGCTCTCGGACCCCTCCGCGCTCTGGGACATCCTCGTGATCGGCGGGGGCGCCACGGGGCTCGCCACCGCGCTCGACGCGGCCACCCGCGGCTACCGCACCGCCCTCGTCGAGCAGGCTGATTTTTGCGAAGGCACCTCGTCGAAGAGCACCAAGCTGATCCATGGCGGGGTGCGCTATCTGCGCAACGGCGAGATCGGACTTGTCCGCGAGTCCCTGCGAGAACGCGGCCGCCTCCTCCGCAACGCTCCCGGGCTCGTCGAGCCGATGCCCTTCGTGGTTCCCGCCTACCGGTTCTACGAGCGCTTTTTCTACGGAACCGGGCTCGCCCTCTACGACCGGCTCGCCGGCGATCTCGGCATCGGGCGCACCGAGCATCCCGGCCGCAGTGCCGTGCTCGAGCGACTGCCGAATCTGCGACGACGCGGTCTCCGCGGAGGCACGCTCTACTGGGACGGACAGTTCGACGACGCGGCCCTCGCCCTGGCCATGGCGAGGACGGCGGCTTCGCAGGGCGCTGCGCTGCTCAACCACGCCCGCGTGGTTGGTCTCGTCAAGGAGGGCGGCCGCGTCAAGGGAGCCGAGGTGCGCACCCGCTTCGACGGGCGGGAGTTCCCCGTCCGCGCCAAGGTCGTGGTGAACGCCACCGGTGTCTTCACCGACGAGATCCGGAACTTCGACGACGGACAGGCGGCGCCCGTCGTCCGCGTCAGCCAAGGCATCCATCTCGTCCTCGAGCGCCGTTTTCTCGGTGGCGACACCGCCGCGATGATCCCCAAGACCGAGGATGGGCGCGTCCTCTTCCTCATCCCGTGGAAGAACCGTCTCCTACTCGGCACGACCGACACCGACGGCGTCGAGACGGCGCTGAACCCGCGACCGCTCGCCGAAGAGATCGACTATCTCGTGAGGCATGCCGCCCTCTATCTCGAGGAGGCCCCTTCCCACGGCGACATCCGCGCCGTCTTCGCGGGACTCCGTCCGCTCGCGAGTCCCCCGAAGACTGGGGCGGGATCCCGCTCGACGGCGTCTCTTTCGCGCAGCCATTGCCTTTTCACGAGCGATTCCGGTCTCGTCACCATGACCGGGGGCAAATGGACGACTTGCCGGCAGATGGGGCAGGATGCCGTGGACCGCGCCGCCGAGGTCGGCGGTCTCGAGGTCCGTCCTTCCGGCACCGCCGATTTGTCCCTCCTCGTCCCGCCCGTCTCCGTGCCGGTCGATCCGCTCGACCCCGAGCTGCCCTTCTATGGTGGGAGCGACATCGACCGAGCCGTGCGCGAGGACATGGCGCTTACTCTGGACGACGTCATGAGCCGCCGCACACGGGCCTCGTTCCTCGACGAAGCGGCTGCTGTGCGCTGCGCCCCCGCCGTAGCCGCCCGCATGGCCGAACTCCTCGGGAAGGACTCCGACTGGATCCGCGACGAACTCGAATCCTTTTCCGCGAGTCTCGTCGTCGGCGGCCGCACGCCGGATGCACCCCGAGCGACTTCGGATTGAATCCGGAGGGCGTTTTTTTGTCTGCGGAGCGGTGCCAGAGGGCGGAGCCGGCCCGCGTGCAGGTGGATCGCGTTTCGGTTCTTTGGAGCATTGCTTCTTTCTGCCCTATTGCGGTCTTTACACCTCGGTGCCGGTTCGCATAGTCTGCCGCAGATGAAATCCCCCCGATCCGTTTCCCGTCGCCGTTTTCTTGCTTCGTCCGCCGCCTCCCTCGGCGGCCTCAATTTGATCACCTCCTGCAAGTCGGGAGCTTCGGCGCGGGAAGGCGTCGTGATTGGAGAAGGCGAGCATCGCTACGAGGTGATCCATGATTGGGCGAAGCTGCCCGACGTCTACAAGTGGCAGACGACCCACAACGTCGCGGTCGATTCGGAGAACCGTCTCTACGTCATCCACGAGGGGCAAGCCGACCTGCCCGAGCATCCGTCGATCTTCGTCTTCGACGAAAAGGGTGCTTTTGTCAGGGCATTCGGGAGCGAGTTCCAAGGCGGCGGCCACGGACTGGAGGTCCGGCGCGAGCCGACGGGCGAGTTTCTCTACGTCACCGGCTACCAGCAGATCAAGAAGTTCGCCAAGTTCACCCTCGAAGGCGAAAAGGTCTGGGAGCGTTTCGCGCCGATGGAGTCGGGTCTCTACGCCGAGGGCGAGGACGTCCGCCCCGAGAAGGTCTGGGGGCGCGACCGATTCATGCCGACGAACTTCGCCTTCCTTCCGGACGGGGGCTTCTATGTGGCGGACGGCTACGGGTCGCACACGGTGCTCCGCTACGACGCCGAGGGCAACTGGCTGGGAACGGTCGGCGAGCCGGGCAAAGGCGACGGGCAGTTCAACCTGCCGCACGGGATCTGGATCGACGATCGCCGGGCGGACGACCCGGAGTTGGTCGTCGCGGACCGGGCGAACGCCCGGCTGCAATGGTTCGGATTCGACGGATCGCATCGGCGCACCCTCGACGATTTCATCCTGCCGGCCAACCTCGACAGGCGTGGCGATCTCCTGTTGGTGCCGGACCTCAGTGCGCGCATCACCCTGCTCGATGGCGAAAACCGCATGATCCACCTCGGCGAGGATCCGGACTGGCGCGAGGAGGTGGTGAAGGACAAGATGGCGCTGCGGCGGAATCCGGAAGGCTGGGTCGAAGGACGGTTCGTGCATCCCCACGACGCCTGCTTCGACGCCGAGGGCAACATCTTCGTGGCCGAGTGGGTCGATGGAGGACGGGTCTCGAAGCTCCGCAAGCTGTCTTGAACGGAGCTTACGGAGCGTTTCGAGATCCGTGGGGACCGGATCACCCGGCTTCGCGAAGACGCAGGGCCACACGAT
This sequence comes from Verrucomicrobiales bacterium, assembly GCA_007123695.1. Lineage (GTDB taxonomy): Bacteria > Verrucomicrobiota > Verrucomicrobiia > Verrucomicrobiales > DEV007 > Arctic95D-9. The sequence goes on along the minus strand of SLGN01000134.1, from coordinate 5,069 downwards.
TGGGCGCGGATTCCGCGGGGGGCAAAGGGGCGGTCTCTCGCTCGCCCGCGCTGCGGCTTTCCTTGATCAGCGCGCCGATCCTCCGCCGCAGGCCGGAGAGGTCGAACGGTTTGGCGAGGAAAAGGTCCGCTCCGGCGTGGAGGGCCTCTTCGCGCATGGCTTCGTCGGCGTTGCCGGAAGCGGCGATAACGGGGATGCGCGCGAGGGGACCGTCGAGCAGGCGCAGCGATTCGACGAAGGCGATCCCGTCGAGGACGGGCATCTCGATGTCGGTCACGACGAGGTCCGGCGTAACCGAACCGCTGTTGAGCATCGCGAGCGCTTCGCTGCCATCGGCAGCTTCGGCGACGGCGTAGCCGGCGCTTTTCAACACCTTGCGGAGCAGGACGCGGTTCGGCAGGAGGTCGTCGATCACCAACACCGTGAAGCAGTTGGCCGGGGGAAGGGTGGCAGGGATGGTGTGGTGCGGTTGAGGGGTCATCCGGATCTTCATTGAGTTTACCGAAAAGTTAAGATTATCAAACCTTTTAGTTTTGAGTATTACTTTAAAGAGGAATGTTCAAAATCATTTTCGTTTTCACCGAAAAATTCAGAATTTCCGCCTTTTTCCCGTTTTCCTGGTGTTTCCGGAGGCGTAGGGCACCGGAATCCAGTGGGGAGCGGAAGCGACGGCCCGGCGCGAGGAGGGCCGTGGTCAGAGGAGCGGCGGATGGCTGCGCCGGAGATTTCCGAAAAGAGCGGTGCCGGTCGCCGGTCCTCGAGCGTCAATGGGCATCGAGCCAGCTTGCCCCCGTCCCCGAATCGACGACAACGGGCACGGAAAGCGGAAGGGCCGTGCGCATGGCCTCTTCGATGCGGGGGACGAGTTCGGCCTCTTCGGCGCGGTGCAGGTCGAAGACGAGTTCGTCGTGGACTTGCAGGAGCATGCGGGTGCGGCAGCCCGCTTCGTCGAGCAGGCGTGCCACTTTGACCATGGCGATTTTGATCATGTCGGCGGCAGTCCCCTGGATTGGCGTGTTGATCGCGGTGCGTTCCGCCGCGGCGCGGATGGGTCCGTTCTTCGAGGCAATGTCGCGCAGGTTGCGGCGTCGTCCCGTCAGTGTCTCGACGTAGCCGTCGCGGCGGGCCCTTTCGATGGTTTCCTCCTGGAATCGCTTCACGCCCGGATACTGGCGGAAGTACTCGTCGATGACCTCCTGCGCCGCGCTTCGGGAAAGTTCTCCGTTGAGCCTCTGGGAAAGTCCGAAGGCGGAGATGCCGTAGATGATGCCGAAGTTGACCATCTTGGCGGTGCGCCGCATCGTGCCGGTAACTTCGCCAAGCGGCACCCCGAAGACTCTGGCGGCGGTGGCGAGGTGGATGTCCTCGCCGCCTTGAAAGGCCTCGATCATGGCGGGATCGCCGCAGAGCGAAGCCATCACGCGCAGCTCGATCTGGGAGTAGTCGGCGGAGAGCAGTACGTGGTCGTCGTCGCGCGGCACGAAGGCACGTCGAATCTCGCGGCCTTGTTCCGAACGGATCGGGATGTTCTGCAAATTGGGGTTGTTCGAGGCGAGGCGCCCGGTCGCGGTGAGGACTTGGTGGAAGGAAGTGTGGATGCGGCCGGTGCCGGGGAAGATGGCCTCGGGCAGGGCGTCCACGTAGGTGCTCTTGAGCTTGGCGGCCTCCCGGTAGGCGAGGAGGTCGCGCACCACGGCATGCTCGCCGGCGAGGGCGGAGAGGGTTTGCTCGTCGGTCTTGTATTGCCCGGTCTTGGTGCGCTTGGCCTTTTCGTCGAGGCGGAGCCGGTCGAAGAGGACTTCGCCCACCTGCTTGGGCGAGTTGAGGTTGAAAGGGACGCCGGCGACCTCGTGGATCTTGCGCTCGAGTTCGGCGATGCGTTGGGCGAGGAGTTCTCCCGTCTCGGCCAAGGCGGCGGGATCGACGCGGATGCCTTCCCTCTCCATCGCCGCGAGCACGGGGACGAGCGGGCATTCGATCTCGAGGAGGACGCGCTCCTGCCCGGTCTCGCGGATGCGGTGGCGGAGGATTTCGGCGAGCTGCCAGGTCACGTCGGCGTCCTCGCAGGCGTATTCGGCGATGGCTTCGAGAGAGGGGCCCGACGTCTCCTCGGTCGGGTCCCCCGACATTTCGGCTTCGCCGAAGAGGTTGAGCTGGCCGGATTTTTCGGTCGGACGGCCGAAGACGGCTTCGTAGGAGATGGGCGTGTAGCCGAGGAGAGACTCGGCGAGGTAGTCCATCTTGTGGCGCTGCTCGGGCTCGACGAGAGCGTGGGCGAGCATGGTGTCGAAGACGGGCGCGGCGACGGGGATCCCCTGCCAGAGCAGCACGCCGATGTCGAACTTGAGGTTGTGCCCGATTTTCTCGATCGAGGTGCTGGCGAAAATGTCGCGGAATTCCCGGAGCACCTCGCGGGCGGCCTCGCCCCGTGGCACTTCGACGTAGACGGCTTCGTGTTCGCGCGAGGAGAAGGCGATTCCGATGACCGAGGCGGTCTTTTCGTCGAGCGAGGTCGTCTCCAGATCGAAGCACCAGCGCGGCAGCGCGGCGAGTTCCTCGACCAGACACCGCCGCTCTGCGGCATCGTCGGCGCGGATGGTGCGGTAGCTCTTCTCGAAGTCGGCGATCGTCTTGAGTTCCGCGACGAGATCGCCGGCTTCGTTCGCCGCGGTGGCGTGGCCTCGGCCCGCTTGAAAGCCGTCTCCGAAGAGCCGTTTACCAAGGGAGTTGAACTCGAATTCGACGAAGAGCGATTTCAGCGCCTCGTTGTCGCGAGGGCCGATTTCGATTTCGTCGAACTCGGTCGCGACTGGGGCGTCGGTCAGGATCGTGACGAGTTTTTTCGAGAGCAGCGCCTGCTCGCGATGCGTCTCCACGTTCTCCCGCTGCTTGCCCTTGAGGCGGTCGGTGTGGCCGAGCAATTTCTCGACCGAGCCGAATTCGGCGATCAGCTTCTTCGCCGTCTTCTCGCCGATGCCGGGGACTCCGGGCACGTTGTCGGAGGCGTCGCCCCAGAGTCCGAGGATGTCGATGGTCTGGAGCGGATCGTCGACGCTCCAGTTCTCGCGGATCTTGGCGGGATCGAGGATCTCGGCCTCGCCGCCCTGGCGGCCCGGCTTGTAGATGAAGGTGCGCTCGCCGACGAGCTGGGCGAAGTCCTTGTCGGGCGTGACCATGTAGGTTTCGTAGCCGCCGAGGGCCTCGGCCCGCTTGGCGAGGGTGCCGATAACGTCGTCGGCCTCCCAGCCGGGGCATTCGATCACGGGGATGCGGAAGGCCTCGATGAGCCGCTTCACGTGGGGAAGCTGCTTGGCGAGGTCTTCGGGCATTTCCTCGCGAGTGGCCTTGTAGTCGGGGTAGAGACGGTGGCGCTCGGTCGGTTCGGGAGTGTCGAAGACGACGGCCAGATGGGTGGGCGACTGCTTTTCGAGGAGATCGAGGAGCGTGGTGGCGAAGCCGTAGAGTGCCGAGGTGTTGAAACGCTTCGAGGTGTAGATCGGCGAGCGGATCAGGGCAAAGTGGGCCCGGTAGACCAAGGCCATGCCGTCGAGGAGGAAGAGTCGTTTGGTGGCGTCGGCCATGGCAAAGGGAACGGCGGCGCCGGGCCGCTGTCAAGGGAACGCACGCAAGCGCCTGCGGCGAACGGCTCGCGTGGCCGCGCTCGGCTCGACCGAGTCGCGGTAGTCCGGAAGGGAAGAGCTTCCTCCGGCGCGGTCGCCGGAGGAGAGCGACCGGGACGACTAAACCGCAGAGGGCTCGAGCGAGCGCCAGTGCATGAGGTGCTCCCCGGTCTGGGCGCAGATTTCGCGCCAGCGCATCAGCGCGGCCCGCGACACCTTGATTTGCGCAGCGATGGACTTTTCCAGTTCATGGTAGCCTTCGCCGAGCTGCTGCGACATTTCCAGAAGCGCTTGGTAGGCCTCCTCGCGGGTGGGGCAGGAGACCGTCCAGGAGCGGCCCGATTCGAGCTGTGCCTCGGCAAGCCGCTTCATTTCGCGCAGCTCCGCGAGCAAGATCTTTTCCTCGGGCACGCGGCGAAGTTCGCTGACGAGCCCGAGCTTGGAGAGCGTCCAGATGGCCCACTTCGTGGGATCCCACTGCCACGGCTTGACTCCGTTGCGGTAGTCGTGCTGGAAGGAATGGTGGTAGTTGTGGTAGCCTTCGCCGAAGGTGAAGATGGCCATGAACCAACTGTCGCGCGCGCTCGTCGAAGAGTCGTAGGGGCGATTGCCCATGGTGTGGCAGAGGGAGTTGATGAGGAAGGTGCAGTGCTGCACGCAGACGACCCGGGTGACCCCGGCGATGAGAAAGGCGCCGAGCGCGGCGGGGCCTCCGCCGTAGAGGTAGCCCAGCAGGGTGGGGCCGCCGAGGCCGAAGAGCATCGCGATGGTGCGGTGGTGGCGGTGCTGCCACATGACGAGGGGATCCTTTTTCAAGTCGCCGACGTTGGCGAGGGGGCGCGGGTAGAGCTTGAAGAAAATCCAGCCCATGTGCGCCCAGAAGAATCCCTTGGAGATGCTGTAGGGGTCGTCGTGCTCGTCATCGACGTGCTTGTGGTGCTGGCGGTGGTCGGAGGCCCAGTCCAGGGCCGAGTCCTCGAAGGCGCTGGCACCGAAAAGCAGAGTGAGGATCTTCACGGGTCGGCTCGCCTTGAACGCCTTGTGGGCGAAGAGGCGGTGGTAGCCGAGGGTGATGCTCATCCCCGTGGCGAAGAAGTAGAAGAAGAAGAGACCGATCAGGAACCAGTCGATTCCAAAATGGGCGATGTAGAGCGGGGTGCCGATGACGGCGGTGAGGAAGGTGGCGATGAGGAAGACCGATGAAGTCCAGTTGATGCGGTCGAAGGGAAACTTGGGGATCATGCGAAAAATCGGATAAAAGGAAAGACGAGCGGTAAAATACGGAGGGGCGGCGCTTCGCCAAAGGCAAAGGTCGGTCGTCCGCAGACGAAAATGGGGGGGGGTCAGATGCTGCGGTAGCGCTTGCCCCCGCCGCTGCCGCGGTCGCCACGATCGCCGCGATCACGATAGTCGTCTCGGTCGCTGCGGCCACGATAGCCTTCGCGCTCT
>SLGN01000080.1 GCA_007123695.1 Verrucomicrobiales bacterium | reverse complement strand
GAGGCGCTGCGGTCGATCACGCGGGAGGGGCTGGAGAATCCTGCCTCATGCGAGGGAGCAAGGGAAGCGACAGGGGCGGCGGAACGAGGGAATGTGCCGGAGTTGCCGGACTGGGCGGAGGTGCAGCGGCGCTACCGGCTGCTGCTCTATTCGGATGGCCGCGAGCAGAAGCCCGATGAGGTCACCGGCGAAGGCGGACGGGCGGGGATCGCGGCGGAGGAGTGCGAGCGGGTCGTGGAGGCAGGCGGGGCGGCGCCTTTGGCGGAGGCCTTGCGGCGGAAGGTGCGCTACTTCAGCGACGGGGCGGTGATCGGTTCGGCGGCGTTCGTGGACGGGGTGTTCGGGCGGCTCAAGGCCGAGGGGCGCACCGGTCCGAAGCGGACGAGCGGGGCGCGGCGCATGCGGGGGGCGGACTTCGGCGACCTGCGCTCGCTACGCGACTTGCAAGAGCGGCCGATCGAGAGGTAATGTCGATGGAGGGAAACAAGACCTTCCCTCGCTTTTTTGCTCATGGAATTCCTGGCTGTTGCGCGCTCGGACGAGCTTGAAGAAGGAAAGGGACGGCCCTTCGCCGTTGCCGGCCGCCGCATCGCGTTGGTGCGCCACGAGGGAGTCGTCCACGCACTCGAGGACAGTTGCCCGCATGCCGATGCCTCGATCGCCTGTGGTCCGGTGGAGAACGGCGTCATCGCATGTCCCTGGCATTACGCGGAGTTTGACCTGCGCACGGGCGAAGTTCTCTCCGGTCCGGCCGCACGGGGCATCCCGGTCTACGAGGTGCGCGAAGAGGACGGAATCGTGTCGGTCGCCGTCGATCAGGACGCGGAGAGCTAACTGCGAACAATATCGGCGGACGGAGGATATGGGTCCGAAGCGCGGGCGCGGAACTCCGATCTGATTTGCCGTTTGACCATTTCGACCTTTGGGCGGACTCTACGCGCTCGAAATCTCCGAACACCAAAGAAATGGCAGCAAAAATCTATACGGACAAGGATGCGGACCTGGGCGTGCTGAAAGGCAAGACCTGCGCCGTGATCGGCTTCGGCTCGCAGGGCCACGCGCACGCGCTCAACCTCAAGGACAGCGGCGTGAAGGTCATCGTCGGTCTCTACGCGAAGAGCCAATCGCGCGAAGTCGCGAAGGAATACGGCTTTGAAGTGATGGACACGGCCGACGCGGTCGAGGCGGCGGACGTCATCTTCATCGCCACGCCCGACACCAAAATCGCCGGGATCTTCGAAAAGGATGTCGCCCCCTTCCTCCGCAAGGGCCAGACCCTGCTGTTCAGCCACGGCTTTGCCATCCATTTCGGGACCATCACCCCGCCCGAGTTCGTCAACGTGATCATGGTCGCGCCCAAGGGCCCAGGCCACATCGTGCGGCGCCAGTTCGTCGAGGGCAAGGGCGTGCCCTCCCTGATCGCCATCCATCAGAATCCCGGAAAGGACGCGAAGAAGATCGCGCTCGCCTGGGCCAAGGGCATCGGCGGCACCCGCGCCGGGGTTTTCCAGACCACTTTCAAGGAAGAGACCGAGACGGATCTCTTCGGGGAGCAGACCGTGCTTTGCGGCGGAGTGAGCCAACTGATCACCGCCGCCTACGAAACCCTCGTCGAGGCCGGCTACCAGCCCGAGATGGCCTACTTCGAGTGCCTCCACGAGCTGAAGCTCACCGTCGATCTCATCAACGAGTCGGGTATTTCAGGGATGCGCTTCTCGATTTCCGAAACTGCCGAATACGGGGATCTCACGACCGGCCCGACGATCATCGATGCTTCCGTCAAGAAGCGCATGCAGAAGGCTCTCAAGAACATCCAGAGCGGCAAGTTCGCCAAGGGCTGGATCGCCGAAGCCACCAGCGGGGGCAAGAACTTCGAGGCTCTCCGCAAGGAGGGCAAGAAGCACCCCATCGAAAAGGTGGGCGCACGTCTCCGCGGCCTCATGCCGTGGATCAAGAAGCGTGCCGTGAAGGGAGCGCAGGCTTCCTACCACTGATCACCGGACGCAGTCGTCCCGGGTGGTCCTCCCATGGAGGGTTCCGGGACTGGCCCCGATCTGTCGTCGCCCCGGCATCGCGCCGGGGCGATTTTCTTTTCATCCCGCGGCGATTGCCCCGAGCTCCGAGAAGGGAACTTCGTGCGGCAGCACTCCCTCCCGGGCCGCTACGGCGCAGGCGACCCCGGCGGCCTCGCCCATGGCGACGGAGTTGCCGGTGACCCGATAGCTGCTGTGCGCGATAAATCCGCCGCTGATGCAGCGGCCCGCGAGAACGAGCCCGTCGACGTCCTTGGCCATGAGCGCGCGAAGGGGTATGTCGTAGGGCTTCGACTTGAAGGGCTTGCTTTCGATCGCCTTGGTCTGGCCGGGGTCGGTGGAGTGGACGTCGATGCCGAACCTGACGTTGCAGATCCCATCGTCGAAGCGGGCTCCGTTCTTGAGATCCTCGTCGGTGACGGAGTAGCGCCCGTGGATGCGGCGGCCTTCGCGGGTGCCGATCTGCTCTCCGGTGGCAAGGATCTCCAGGCCCTTCCAGGGCCCCCCTTTCTTCCGCAGGGCTTGAATCATGGCGTGGTTCTCGCGTCGCGCCTCGAGGGTTGCACGGGTCATGTCGTCGGCGTCGATGGCCGAGACGTTGTACTGGTGGTTGGCCATCATGGCGTAGAGCCCGTCGTGGATTTCGAAGATGGAGGGACCCCCGTAGCTCGGGTCGATGCCGGCGGATCGAAGCTCGGCGAGGAAGTTCACTTTCCCCCGACCGAGGTCGCGGGCCTCGGCGAGATGGTTGACGAAGGGGGCGATGTCGTCGGTACGGACGCCATGGAAGAGAGCCATGAGGCTCATCGGTTGGGTGATCCAGTCGCCGGGACGGCCGAAGTCGAAGCCGCAGCCCGCCTGCGCGGCGAGGTCGCCGTCGCCGGTGGCGTCGATGAAGTTCTTCGCCGTCCAGACCTCGCGGCCCGACTTTGATTCGGTGAGGACTGCGGCGAGCCGGTTCTTCCCGTCGGCCACCGCGCCGACGACGCGGGTGAAGAGGCGGATGCGCACGCCGGCCTCGACCAGCATGTCCTCGAGCAGCAGCTTCATCGGTTCGGGGTGGTAGACCCACGCGCTTTGGACGCGGCGACCGTTGTCCTGCGCCTCGAGGCGCTCGAGAAGTTCGGCCATGATTCCGCGCTTGTTGAAGGCGTCGAGGATCCAAGACAGCATTCCGGCGGTCCAGACCCCTCCGACGCAGCCATGCACCTCGAGAAGGGCGGTGCGCGCTCCGCTGCGGGCGGCGGCGAGGGCGGCGGCGAAGCCGGCCGGACCGGCGCCGCAGACGATGACGTCGTAGTCGCCGACGACAGGGATCTCGCGGGCGTCTTCGGTGAACCAGTCGTCTCCGAGGGTGCCGCTCGTACGGACGTGCATGCGATCGTTCGTCCCGAAGACGGCACCGTCGGCCTTGGAAGCGGTCGCGCGTGGGGGTAGGGGCCGGTTCTGCGGGTTGACCTTCTCCTGGGCGAAGGCTCCTCCGGCAAAGGCGCCTCCGGCGAAGGCTCCTCCAGCGAGGCGCTTGGCGAATTGGCGGCGGTCGAGGGGTTGTTCGTTCGTCATGCTGCAGAGGTAGCGGATTCCGCAGACCTTGGGAAGCGGCGTTTTCCCGGAGCGTTGGACCTTGCGACCTACGAACGAGAGCCGAAGCGGACGGCACAGGCGTTCAGCCCAGTTGGCCTCCGGTAGTTGCCCTTGCTGCCGCGCCGCCCCCTGCTCCGCCTTGCGCGAGGAGCTTCGCGGCACGCTTGGCCCCGAGGTGCCGGATGTCTTCGGAATTGATGAGGAAAACCGCATCCTCGGCGATGTTGATGGCGTGGTCGCCGACGCGCTCGAGGCTGCGCACCATGAAGATGAGGTGGAGGATGGGCTTGACCTTTCCGCTGGCTCGGTCCATGCGCTTGCTCAACTCGCGAATGATGTCGCGGTGGGCGTGGTCGAGGTCGTGTTCGCGATCATAGAGTGAAATAGCGAGTTCGGTGCTGCCCTCGACGTAGGAGCGGATCGCGTCGCGTAGGAGGGCGGCGGACTTTTCGTAGACCGGCTCGATGAGGTGCGCCTCGGGAATCTCGGGATGCTTGAGCAGCTTGCGGGCCCGTTGCGCCATGCTGCGGGCCTCGTTGGAGATGCGCTCGAGATTGTTCGCAACCTTCATCCCGGCGATGACCTCGCGCAGGTCGTCGGCCTCGGGGTTGTAGTGCATGAGGATCTCGAAGGAATCCGCGTCGATGCGACGCTCGAGCTGGTTGACTTCCTCCTCTTCGGCGATGGCCTCGTTGCAGTATTCGAGTTTTCGGGCGAGCAGCCCGCGCACGGCGTAGTCGAGATTCTGTTCGGCGATGCTGGCCATGCGCATCACCGAGTTGCGCGCCTCGCGGAGGGCCTCCTTGAATTCTTTGGAAATGGGCGCGGGATCGATCATGGGAGCAGGAGGGGCGCAGGCCCTCCTTCAGGGAACGCCGCTCCCAAACGATCCTTTGCAATGGCAAGAAATCAAGCCACGGCGAGGCCGGGGGCGGGTTTCTTTCCGATCTCCGCCTCTTCGGGCTCCTCGAAATCGGTGCCGCGGAGTTCAATGGCTTCCTCGAGGCCGTCGCGGGAAAGAAAGTCCTGGTAGTGGATCAGTTCGAAGTCGCCCGGTTCCTTCTCGACGATGGCGGTGAGGGACTCGACCCAATCGCCGGAGTTGAGGTAGTGGACGCCGTTGCCGAGATGCTTGTCGGCCGGAGTATGGATGTGTCCGCAGACGATCCCGCAGCAGCCGCGCACCATGGCCAGCTCCTTGAGCTGGTCTTCGTAGCGGTCGACGAAGCTCACGGCGGACTTGACCTTGGCCTTGATCGTCTTGCTGAGGGAGTAGTATTCCAAACCCCGGAAGGAACGCCATTTGTTGTAGAGCCGGTTGATTCCCAGGAGCAGCTCGTAGCCCTTGGCGCCGAGCACGGCGATCCAGCGGTGGCTCGTTGTGACCCGGTCGAAGCCGTCTCCGTGGACGACGAGGTAGTCGCCCCGTGGGGTCTCGTGGACGTATTCGTCGACGATGCGGAGGTTGCCGAAGCAGACGGGCAGAAAGCGCTCGAGGATGTCGTCGTGGTTTCCCCGCAGATAGATCACCTCGGTTCCCTGCTTCTCCATCTTCTTGAGCACGGTGCGGACGAACTTGGTGTGGCTCGGGAGCCAGCGGCCGCCATTGCGCAGGGCCCAGCCATCGACGATGTCGCCGTTGAGGACCAGCTTGCGGCAGGTCGTCGCCTTCAGAAAGGCGATGACCTCCTCGGCCTTGCTGTCGCGGGTGCCGAGGTGGATGTCGGAGAGGAAGATGGCGTGGTAGTCGTGCTTGTCTCTTTGCTTCATGTCAGGTATGGCGCTGGAGGGAATGGACGCGGCTCAGGCGACGGAGGCGGGGTCGGCCGCGGGAATCCCTTGAGAGAGGCCCTCGAGCTGCTTCTCGAAGCGCTTGACCACTTTTTTCCACCGCACCTTCCGGGCGGAGTCGCGGGCCGCCTCGCGGACGGGCCCGAGATCGCGGCAGGCGGCGTCGAGGGCGAGTTCGAGAAAGGCTTTGTGGTCGCCGAAGGGGGCGGCGAAGCCGTTCACACCGTGCTCGATGTGCTGCCGTGCCGCCGCGTAGTCGAAGGCGACCACGGCGAGGCCGCTCGCCATGGCCTCGAGGGTGACGTTGCCGAAGGTCTCGGTGAGGCTCGGAAAGACGAACAGGTCGGCCGAGGCGTAGTGCTCGGCGAGGGCTTCGCCGCGGAGAATCCCGGCGAAGACGAAGTCGGGATGCTCCCGGCGGAGCTCCTCCAGCTTGGGACCGTCGCCGACGAAGACGCCGCGGAAGTCGGGGATGCGGCGCTGGATCTCGCGGAAGGCCTCCACGACGAGGGGCAGATTCTTCTCCGCCGCGATCCGGCCCACGTAGAGACCAACGAGTCCGCCGGGGCGCACTCCCCACTGGCGCCGCAGCATGGAGGAGCGCTTTTTCGGACTGAAGAGCTTCGTGTCGACCCCTTTGGGCAGCAGCTGCAAGTTCTCGAATCCCTGCGCATCGAGCTGGGCGATGACGTCGTCGGAGGGCACGAAGGTGCAGTTGGACCGGTTGTGGACCCGGCGCAGGTAGGAGAGGGTCGCCCGTTCGAGGAGCGGCATGCGGTAGTGGGCGACGTATTGCTGGAAATTCGTGTGGAACCCCGAGGCGGCCGGGATGCCGAGGGCCCTTGCGGCGGTGATGGCGGAAGCGCCGAGAGGAGTCTCGGTGGCCACATAGATGACGTCGGGCCGTTGGCGCGCCCAGCGGGATTGCAGGACCAGCCGCATCGGGAACCCAAAGCGGACCTCGCGGTAGCCGGGGAAGCCGAAGGAAGGCACTTCGAGACCCTCTTCGTCGCAGGCGAGGACGGCGGGCCGTACCACATCGACGGCGTGCCCCCGCTCGCGCAGACCGTTGACGAGGCGCTCCAAGGTGGTGGCGACTCCGTTCGCCTGGGGCGTGTAGGTGTCGGTAACGAAGGTGATTTTCATGGCGTTGCTGCTGCCCGGCACGTCCAGCGGGCCTTGGGGGGGGCCGTCGTGAGGCTCTTCTGCCTCAGGTCGGGACTTTCTCACCTCTCAACGTCGGCGACGCCGGAGGAGAAGAAAGCAACAGCTTCGTCACTTCAGATCTCTCGATTCACTTGACATTCCGTGAATCTTTCCCATTCCTCCCCTCCCTGTTCCGGGGGAATGGGCCGCAGCCCGGTCACCTGCCAGCGCTTTCGGGAGTGGCGGAGGCCGGGCGACGGTCGCGGAGTCTCCGCCGACGACCTGAAGATCGGGATTCCTTTCGGCGGTCGATGCGGGCAAAGTAGTCCAGCGCTTCAGCGCATGGCGGAGGCCGGGCGTGGGGCGCGGAGTCTCCGCCAACGACCTGAAGGTCGGGATTACTTTCGGCGTCCGACACGGGCAAAGTAGTCCAGCGCTTTAGCGCGTTGCGGTGGCCGGGCGTAGGTCGCGGAGTCTCCGCCGACGACCTGAAGATCGGGATTCCTTTCGGCGTCCGACACGGGCAAAGTAGTCCAGCGCTTTAGCGCGTTGCGGAGCCCCGGCGAAGGTCGCGGAGTCTCCGCAACGACCTGAAGGTCGGAACTACTTTTGGCGTCCGACACGGGCAAGGTAGTCCAGCGCTTTAGCGCGTCTCGGAGGCCGGGCGACGGTCGCGGAGTCTCCGCCGACGACCTGAAGGTCGGGATTCCTTTCGGCTCCGACACGGGCAAAGTAGTCCAGCGCTTCAGCGCGTTGCGGAGCCCCGGCGTGGGGCGGGGCTGCCATCGGCTCCACCGTTTGATCCGCCCAGTCCGCCCGGCGGGCTCCCCTTTTGGGCTCCGGCGGCGTCTTTGACTGCGGCTGTGCCTCGCCCTTCGGACGAATCTTCGGTTCGTCCATCTCGCTCCGCTCGATTGTCCAAATCGCCTTCGATCCCCCAGCGTTTTTCGATGTCGAAGGCCGGGTCTGGTGGACCGGCAACGCGATCACTGCCTCGCAGAGTCCGTGATGCCTCAAGAAACATTGAGCGCACCTTGGGCGCACTCTTTGCGAATTTGCGTGCCGCAGCCGTGGTGGCTCACTGGCTCACTGGCTCGAGGCAAGCCGCGAGACGGGCGTTCGCCGGGCAATCGACTTCACCTCTGCTGATCATGACATTCCGTCAATCTTTCCCACCCCCCTCCCTGTTCCGGGGGAATGGGCCGCAGCCCGGTCACCTGCCAAAGAACCCCGGACTGCGGCCACCCCTCACTGCGAAGCCTGCGGAAGGATCGCCGAACAAGGGAAATCGGCTGACCGCATGACTCCTAAGGATCTCTCTTGCGAGCGCGGCGCCGCAGTGCGGCGACCTCGACGCTCGGTTTGTCTGTGTCGAAACTCTTCTAGGACTCCCCCTGCCCCGAGGGCCAACGCGGCCCCGCGCAAAGCAGGACGGAGTTCGTTGGCGGGATCTTGGATTTCCATTCGGATTGGTAGCGAGGTTCCTTTGATTTTTAAGCTTCGCATATGAAATTGTCGAAAGCAACTCAAAATTTAAAAATATTTCGCTTTTACGACGGTT
>SLGN01000501.1 GCA_007123695.1 Verrucomicrobiales bacterium | reverse complement strand
TCGGACCGGTCCTCGTCACCAATGTCCTCCTCAAGACCTACTGGGGCCGTCCGCGCCCCCGCGAGCTGACCGACTTCGGCGGCACCAAGACCTTCGAGCCGGTCCTGAGCTACGACGGATCGACCCTGGGCCAGTCCTTTCCCTGCGGCCACGCCACCACTGGCTTCTATTTCTTCGCCTTCTACTTTCTGCTGCGGCGGCACCGGCCCCGGCTCGCCGAGGGCTTCCTCTTCGGCAGCCTCTCCTTCGGCGGGCTCATCGGGATCGCGCGCATGGTCCAGGGCGGGCATTTCTTTTCGGACGTGGTCTGGGCCGCCGGCGTCTGCTGGTTCAGCGCGCTCGCCCTCCACCACGCCACGGGCCTCGACCGCGGCATCCTGCGGGCCGTGCCCGACGAGGAGCAGATGCCCCGCCGCACCAAGGTCGCGCTCGTCCTGGCGGGCGCGACGATCCTGGTCGGCATGGCGCTGGCGAGTCCCTACTCCGAGCGGTGGAGCCATCCTGTACCTGTTCCGACGGAGGGCGCCGCCGCCGCGGAGGGGGAAGGGGAGGGGGGCACCGACCTCTGGATCGAGCTGCGCATCCTCGGCGGCGAGATGGAGATCTCGCCCGCCTCGTCCTTCGCGGTCGAGGGCAAGGCCCATGGGCACGGCCTGCCCACTTCGAAAATCGGTCGCCACTTCCGCGACGACCCGCGCGAGGCGGGCGGGCGCTCCATCGTCTACGCCGAGCGTCTCAGCGGATGGTTCCGCGAGCTCGTCGCGGTTCGCCGGGTCGGGCTGCCGTGGGATCGGACCCGCCGGTTGCGCCTCGACACTGGCCGGGCCGAGGTCCGCATCGGGCTGCCGCCGAAGGGCGAGGGGCAGCCGCCCGAACTCGTGCTGACCCGAGGGCGCGGAACCGTCGTCCTTTTGGCGGAACCCGGCCAGTCCGTCGAGATCCCCGCCGCCGATCCCCGCGTCGTCGACCGGCGCGGCGGAGAGGATGTCGACGGTGCCGTGATGCGGGCGGTCCTCGCGCCCGAGTTCCGCGGCACCCTGGAGATCCGGGACGCCGGGGACTGAAATCGCAAAGATCGGCTCGCAATCCGGCGAGGCCCGTTTACCTTCGCCGTCCCCATGGAAACGGAATTTCGCAGCAAGGAGACGAGTTGGCTCTCCTTCAACGCCCGCGTACTTCAGGAGGCGGCGGATCCGGTCGTGCCTCTTTACGAACGCATCAAGTTCCTCGGCATCTACAGCTCGAACCTCGACGAGTTCTTTCGCGTGCGCGTCGCCACTCTCAAGCGGCTCGCCTCCCTCGGCGAGGAATGGCGGCGTCTCGACATCCCCGATCCCAAGGTCACCCTCAGGAACGTGCGCTACCTCGTATCCAAGCAGGGCGAGGATTTCAACAAAGCCTACGCCAGAGTGCGGAGCGACCTCGAGCGCAAGGGCGTGCGGCTCGTCGACGAACAAGGCGTTCCCGCCGGCCTTCGCAACTACTTGCGCGACTATTTCCGGCGCGAGGTCAGCCCCCACATCTTTCCCGTCATCCTCAAGGCCTCGGCGAAGCTGCCCAAGCTCAAGGACCTGCCCATGTACCTCGCCGTGCGGGCGACAAAGTCGTCCGGAACAGGGCGGCCCATGCACGCCCTCATCGAGATTCCGCAGAACCTGCCGCGATTCATCCCCCTGCCGAAGAAGGGCGACACCCAGTTGGTGATGTATCTCGACGACATCATCCGCTTCGGCCTGGACGAGGTCTTCGCCACCTTTCCCTACGACCGCTTCGAGTCCTACGCCATCAAGTTCACTCGCGACTCCGAGATGGAGCTCGACGACGACTTCACCGAGAGCTTCTACGAAAAGCTCGCCGACAGCATCAAGGCGCGCGAGGAGGGACCGCCGGTGCGGGCAAACTTCGACGAGAACTTTCCCAAGCACTTCCTCAACCTCGTGCTGCGCAAGCTCGACCTCATCGGCACCGACTCGCTCTACCCCGGCGCACGCTACCACACCCGCCGCGACCTGCTCGGCTTCCCCGACTTCGGCATTCCCGGCCTGCGCTACGAGCGCTCCGAACCCGTGCCGGCGCCCGCCTTCGCAAAGCGATCTTCGGGAATTTTCGCCGCGATCCGGCGGCGCGACGTCCTCCTGCACCTGCCCTACCACTCCTTCCGCCATCTCATCACCCTGCTCCAGGAAGCCTCCATCGATCCGCTCGTCCAAAGCATCTCGATGACGCAGTACCGCCTCGCCAAGGGATCCTGCGTGGCCAAGGCGCTGCAGTCCGCCGCCCGCAACGGAAAGGACGTCCTCGTCCTCGTCGAGCCGCAGGCCCGCTTCGACGAAGAGGCCAACATCAAGTGGGCGGGCCGCTACCGCGACGCCGGGGTGCGGGTCCAGCTCGGGGTGCAGGGGCTCAAGGTCCACTGCAAGCTCGTCCACATCGTCCGGCGAGAGCAGGGGCGCGACCGCAGCTACACCGTCCTCGGCACGGGGAACTTCAACGAAGACACCGCGACCGTCTTCGCCGACCATCTCCTCTTCACCTACGACCAGGAAATCGGC
The DNA here is from genome assembly GCA_007123695.1 of Verrucomicrobiales bacterium. Classification (GTDB taxonomy): domain Bacteria; phylum Verrucomicrobiota; class Verrucomicrobiia; order Verrucomicrobiales; family DEV007; genus Arctic95D-9. Next base: position 5,567 of record SLGN01000501.1, on the reverse strand, counting down.
GACGACGCGGGCGAGATCTTCCGCTTCTTCCGCCAGTCCTACCTCAAGCCGCGCCTCAAGCATCTGCGCATCGCGCCCTTCGACCTGCGCCGCTTCCTGCGCGAGCGCATCGAGCGCGAGATCGCAAACCACCGCGAGGGCAAGCCCGCCGGCATCTCCGTCAAGCTGAACAACTTCTCCGACCGCCCCACCAACGCGCTCTTCCACGAGGCCGCCGCCGCCGGGGTCCCGACCCGGCTCATCGTGCGCAGCAACTACTCGCTTGTCACCGCCGACGGGGGCCCCATCGAGGCGGTCAGCATCGTCGACAAGTATCTGGAGCACTCCCGCATGCTCGTCTTCGAGAACGGCGGCGACCCCGAGGTCTTCCTCTCCTCGGCCGACTTCATGCCGCGCAACTTCGACACCCGGGTCGAGGCCATCTTTCCCGTCCTCGACCGCCGGCTGCGGCGCGAGCTGATCGACTACTTCAACCTTCAGTGGCGCGACTCGACCAAGGCCCGCATCCTCGACCGCCACCTCTCCAACGAATACCGGCGCCCGAAGAAGGGCCGTCGCTACCGCGCGCAGTTCGACATCGAGGACTACCTGCGGAACCTCGCCTAGCTGTCGGAAAAGGCGGCAGAGTCCGGGTTTTCGGGCTACATTGGCCGAATGCGCAGAACAGCCCCCGGCGCCATCGCCCTGACTTTCGCCCTCGCCTCGGCCCTCGCCGTCCCCGCCGCCACCGGCGAGGACTGGCCCCACTTCCTCGGTCCCCGCTACGATCTCCACAGCGCCGAGACCGGCCTCGATTTCGAGTTCGACGAGACCGGACCGCCCCTGCTCTGGGAAGCCGAGCGCGGTCGCGGCCATGCCGGCCCCGTCGTCGCCGGGGGCAAGCTGGTCTTCATCCACCAAGTCGAGGACAAGGAGCAGGTCCGCTGCCTCGACGCCGCCACCGGCGAGGCCCTCTGGGAGCATTCCTATCCCGTCGAAGTCTCGCAGAGCTTCGGCATCGTCGATGCGCCCAGGTCCAGTCCCACCATCGATCCCGCCAGCCGGCTCGTCTACACCTTGGGCAACGACGGCGACCTGCACTGCTTCCGGCTCGACGACGGCGAGATCGTCTGGCGGCTTTCCCTGCCCGAGACCTTCGGGCCTGCTCCCTTCTTCTTCGGCTACGGCTCCTCGCCCCTCGTCCACGGGGAAAAGCTCGTCGTCAACGCCGGTTCCGAGGGCGCCTGCGTCGTCGCCTTTGCCAAGGAAAGCGGCGAGATCCTCTGGCAGACCGACCACGAATGGCACGGCAGCTACGCCTCTCCCATCGTCGCGAAACTCCACGGCGAGGAGCGCATCCTCGCCTTCGTCGGCGGCATGGTGAAGCCTCCCACCGGCGGGCTCCTCTGCATCGACCCGGAGAGCGGACGAGTCGACAGCGCCTTCCCCTGGCGCTCCGACCAATTCGCCAGCGTCAACGCCGCCAGTCCCGTCGTCTGCGCGGGGAACCGGGTCCTCATCACCGAAGACTACGGTCTCGGCGCCGTCATGCTCGAATACGGCCCCGACTTCCAGCCGCGCACCGCCTGGACTTCGCGCGAGCTCGGGTGCCAGTTCCAGACGCCGCTCCACCACGAGGGCACCGTCTACGGCATCGGCGGAAACGGCGGTCTCCTCGTCGCCTACGACGTCCGCTCCGGTCGCCACTACTGGAACGAGCTCTTCTACCAGACCACCGTGCCGTGGGAGGGCCGCGACGTGCCCATCAGCCTCGGCCACGGGCACCTCGTCTATGTCGACGGCGGATTCCTCTGCCTCGGCGAAAACGGACTGCTCATGCGTCTTGAACTCAGCCCGACCGGCTACCGCATCCTCGCCAAGGCGCGTCTGTTCTACGCACCCGAGACCTGGGCGCCCCCCGTCGTCAGCGGCGGCAGGCTCTACGTCAACAAGAACGAGTTCGGCTCCAAGCTGCTCTGCTACGACCTTTCCGGCGGCGGAGGCCCCAAGGATGGCGAGGATGCCTCGGATTCCGAAGGCATCGCCGCCGCCGCGACGGACCGCCGACGGCGCTGACGGCGCTGACGGCGCTGACGGAGCCGTGAAATAACGGTTTCCTTTCCCGGCCTCCGCGATACCTTTCGGGCTCCCCGCCCGCGCCCCCCCTTTTCCGACGGGTCCATTGCTCCGCATCCCGATGAAATCCGAACCCCTCACCGGCGTCCTTCTCGTCGACAAAGGCCCCGACATGACCTCCCACGACGTCGTCGCGGTGGCCCGTCGCGCCCTTGGCACCAAGAAGATCGGCCATTGCGGCACCCTCGACCCCATGGCCACCGGCCTCCTCATCCTCGTCGTCGGCAAGGCCACGAAGATCCAGGACCTCCTCATGTCCGAGGACAAGGAGTATGTCGGAACCCTCGAACTCGGCCGCACCACCAATACGCAGGACGCCGAGGGCGTGACCGAGATCGAGCGCGAGGTGCCGCCCCTCTCCGACGAGGAAGTCACCGCCGCCTTCGAGAAGTTCCGCGGCGACTTCTACCAGACCCCTCCCATGGTCTCCGCCATCAAGAAGGATGGCGTGCCCCTCTACAAGCTCGCCCGCCAGGGCAAGGAGGTCGTCCGCGAGCCGCGCCTCGTCCATGTCTACGGCTACCGCATCGACGGCATCCGCCTGCCCGAGGTCGACTTCACCGTGAAGTGCAGCAAGGGCTTCTACGTGCGCACCTACGCCCACGACATCGGCGAGGCCCTCGGCTGCGGGGCCCACCTCAAGGCCCTGCGCCGCACCCGCTCGGGCAAGTTCGACCTCGAGCGCTCCGTCACCTTCGATCAGCTCAAGCACGGCGATCCCGCCGAGGTCCGCGCCAAGCTCCTCTCCCTGCCCGAAGTCTCGCGCCTGCGCGGCGCCTGACCCGCTCCCGCCATGGAAGTGATCGCCGACATCGCCGGACTGGGGCGGCTGCCGGGACCGCTCCACCTCGCCATCGGCGTCTTCGACGGTCTCCACCTCGGCCACCGCGCCGTCGTCGAGGCGGCCCTCGACTCCGCCGCGCGCGGGGGCGGCAGCGCCGTCGTCACCACCTTCGACCCGCATCCCGTCGAGATCCTTGCGCCGGACAAGGCTCCCCGGCTCCTCACCGACACCCCCCACAAAATTCGCCTCCTCCAGCGCGAGATGGGGGTGGGGCACGTCCTTCTCGTTCGCTTCGACCTGGACTTCGCCGCCCTCGAGGCCGCCGAGTTCGTCGAGCGGCTCGTCGCCTCGTCGCCAGAGGAAGGTCTCGCCCGCATCTGCGTCGGACGCGAGTGGCGCTTCGGACGCGGGCGCGGCGGCGACCTCGCCCTGCTCCAGGCTCTCGGGGCCGAGCACGGTTTCGCCGTCGAGGGCATCGGCACGGTCGAGGCCGAGGGCGTGCGCGTCAGCAGCACCCGCGTTCGGGAAGCCGTGGCCACCGGCGACCTCGCCGCCGCCGCCAGGCTTCTCGGGCGGCTCTACAGCGTCCACGGCAGCGTGGCACGAGGGCGGCAGCTCGGCCGCACCATCGGTTTTCCCACCGCCAACATCGCCGTCCAGCGCGAGCAGCTTCCCCCCGCCGGTGTCTACGCCGCCCGCGCCACCGGGGCCGGCGATTCGTGGAACGGTGTCGCCAACCTCGGCGTTCGGCCGACCGTCGAGGGAGGCGCGGGCGAGCTGCGGCTCGAAGTCCACCTCTTCGGCCTCGACCACGAAATCTACGGCGAGGATCTCGAGGTCGAGTTCGTCGCCCGCCTCCGCGAAGAGCGGCGCTTCGAAGGCCTCGACGCCCTTCGCGCCCAGATCGCCCTCGACGCCGAGGCCGCGAGGAAGCTGTTCGATGCGGCAATCCGCCCTTGAGCGGCCCGCCCGGCGCGGCTATCTCATTGGGCTATGACCTCCGCCAGCCAGGCCTCCCCCGCCGCCCCCCTTCGCGCCGCCGACATCGAGGCTCTCCGCCGCCTCGTCGGGGCCGAAAACGTCCTCGATCGGCCCGAGGACCTCATTCCCTACGGATTCGACGGCACTGCCGCGATCAAGCAGGGGGCCGCCTGCGTCGTCCTTCCCAAAGAGGCCGAGGCCGTCGCCGCCGTCGTCCGCCACGCCTATGCGAACGGAATCCCCGTCGTGACACGGGGGAGCGGCACCGGGCTTTCCGGCGGCAGCGTGCCCGTGCCCGGCGGCATCGTCCTCTGCCTCGTCCACCTCGACCGCATCCTCGAGGTCGATCCGGCAAACCTCACCCTCCTCGCCGAGGCGGGCGCCATCACCAAGGCCATCGACGATGCCGCCCATCCACACGGACTCTTCTACCCGCCCGACCCCGGCTCGATGAAGATCTCCACCATCGGCGGGAACGTCGCCAACAACTCCGGCGGCCTCCGCGGGCTCAAATACGGCGTCACCCGCGACTACGTCATGGGCATGGAGGTCGTGCTGCCCCACGGCGAGATCGCCTGGCTCGGATCGAAATGCGTCAAGGACGTGGCCGGCTACTCGATGAAGGATCTCTTCGTCGGCTCCGAGGGCACCCTCGGGATCATCACCAAGGTCCTCCTGCGCCTCGTCCCGCGGCCCAAGGCTCGCCGCACCCTGCTCGCCACCTTCGACGCGATGGACGCCGCGGCCCGTTCGGTCTCGAAGATCATCGAACGCCACATCATTCCCTGCACCCTCGAATTCCTCGACCGGCGCACCTGCGAGAGCGTCGAGGACTACGCCAAGGTCGGCCTTCCCACCTCCGCCGCCGCCGTCGTGCTCATGGAAACCGACGGCCATCCCGCCGTCGTCGAGGAAGAGGCCGCCGCAATGGAGGCCATCGCCAGGGAGTCCGGCGCTCTCACCGTGGAAAAGGCCGCCGACGAGGCCCACGCCCTCCGCCTCGCCAGCGCCCGCCGCAGCGCCTTCTCCGCCCTAGCGCGGATCCGGCCTACCACCATCCTCGAGGACGTCACCGTGCCCCGCAGCCGTCTTGCCGAGATCGTCGCCTTCGTCGAGGACGTCGCCGCCCGCCACCGCCTTCAGATCGCCACCTTCGGTCATTTCGGCGACGGCAACGTCCATCCCACCGTGCTCACCGACGAGACCGACCACGAGGAGATGGAGCGCGTCCACGAGGCCCTCGGCGAGATCTTCGCCAAGACCATCGAACTCGGCGGCACCATCACCGGCGAGCACGGCGTCGGCCTCGCCAAGAAGCCCTTTCTGCCCGACCAGTTCGACGAAGCCAGCTACCGCCTGCTGAAGGAGGTGAAGGGAGCGCTGGATCCGGAAGATTTGCTGAACCCCGGAAAAATCTTCGACCGTGACCGCTGATTGGGACTGATGCTCTTGAGATGGAGGATACCGCTGATTTTCGCTGATGCTCTTGAGATGGAGGATACCGCTGATTTTCGCTGATTGACGCTGATTTTCTTGAGTTTGGAGGATACCGCTGATTTTCGCTGATGATATTTATATGAGTGGTTTTTGTAGTGGGGAGCCTTTTGCGCGGGAGGGGTATCGGTTGGTGGGGGCGGCGATGGAGGTTTACAATGAGATGGGAGGCGGTCTGGCCGAACCGATTTAT
>SLGN01000208.1 GCA_007123695.1 Verrucomicrobiales bacterium | reverse complement strand
GATGGCAAGGATGGCGAGGGGGAGGAATCTTCGTGAAATCTTCATCGTGGGGATCGGTGGACGGTGGACGGTGCCGTCAATACATAGGTAACACTTTTCGGGTTGGGGTTACACGTTTTGGTGTTCTGGGTTGCAGCTCCACTCGAGGCCGCAGGTGGTTCCACCAGGTGCGGGTGCGGCGAGGCGCCCGGCCGGGCTGCACTCGCCCCTTGCCATCGACGGGGAACGCGCCCAAGCTTCCGGCTCCCCCGAGGCGGTGTGCCTCGGGGTCATCGTCCCTATCCCCAGCATGAAAGTCGTCATCACCGGCGGAGGTGGATTCCTCGGCAGCCAGCTCGCCAAGCGCCTACTCGAGCGAGGTTCCCTCGTCGGCCCTTCGGGCGAACCCGAAGCCGTCGATTCCATCGTGCTTTTCGACGCGAGCTTCGGACCCTTGGCCGAGGAGCTGGCCGCCGCCGCAGGCTCCACTGCGCCGGGGACGGGTCAACAGGGTCAAACCATCGACCTGACCCTGTTGGGTGGTGACATGGGCGACCGAGATGCCGTCGACGCCGCCATCGACCGGGACGACGTGGCCGTCTTCCACCTCGCCTCCATGGTCAGCGGCGAATGCGAAGAGCGCTTCGACGACGCATTGCGCGCCAATCTCGACGGCGGGCGGCATCTTCTCGAAACTTTGAGGCGGCGCAGCGGGCGGCCCCGGCTCGTCTTCGCCAGCAGCGTCGCGACCTACGGCGGCGACGACATGCCCGACCGGGTCGGCGACGCCACGAAACGCACGCCGCAGACGACCTACGGCATGACCAAGGCCATCCTCGAGCTGATGATCAACGACTACTCGCGGAAGGGCTTTCTCGACGGACGCTCGGCCCGGTTGCCCACCGTGATCGTCCGGCCCGGCAAGCCCAATGCCGCCGCCTCCAGTTGGGCGAGCGGAATGTTCCGCGAGCCTCTCGGGGGGCAGCCCTGCCGTCTTCCCGTCCACCGCGACCAATGCCACCCCGTCATCGGCTACCGCGACGTGGTCGAATCCTTCGTCGCGCTCCACGATGCCGATCCCGCCCGGCTCGGCGACGACAGGGCCTACGTGCTGCCCAGCCATCGCATCGCCGTTGCCGAGGGCATCGCGGCGATGGAGCAGGTCGCGGCCGAGTTCGGAATCCTGCCCGGCCTCGTCCTCGACGAGCCGGATCCCGCGATCCAGGCCATCGTCGATACCTGGCCCACCGCCACCGACGGATCCCGCGCCCTCGCGCTCGGACTGCCCGCGCCGAGGCCGGTCGCCGAGATTCTCCGCGACTACCTCCGCGATTTCGTGCTGGAGGACTGAGGCGGCATTTCCCTGCTCAGCGGCGGAGAAGGGCGGCGAAGGCCCCGTCGAAGCCGTCGCGCCACGGGAGGGAGACCATGGTCTGCTCGACCGAGAGGCCCGATGCGGCGACGATTTCCTCGTTTTCGGCACGGTCGAGCGAGCAGGTGCTGTAGACGAGGCGGCCTCCGGGCTTGAGGGCTCTGGCGGCACCCGCGAGCAGGCGAGCCTGGGTCTCGGCATGGCGGACGAAGTCCCGCTCGTGCAGGCGCCAGCGCACGTCGAGGCGCCGGCGCATCGTGCCGGTGTTGGAGCAGGGCACGTCGAGCAGGACGGCGTCGTAGGGCTCGGCCAGGTCCCCAGGAGTCGGTTCGGTCCAGTCGGCGTGCGCGACCGCGACCCCGGCGACGCCGAGCCGGGCGAGGTTTTCCCGTAGTTGGCGGAGCCGCGCGGCCGAGGAATCGGTCGCGACGATTTCGCCCCGGTTCTCCATCGTTGCGGCGAGCAGCGAGGTCTTGCCGCCCGGGGCGGCGCAGGCGTCGAGGATGCGCTCGCCGGGGCGCGGGGCGAGGAGACGGCAGGCCAGCGCGGTGCTGGGGTCCTGGACGTAGACGAGACCGTCGCGGAGCCAGTCGAGGTTGGGCGCGCCGACGACGCGGAAGAATCCGGGATGCTCGCTCCCCAGCAGCAGATCTTCGGTTTCGTGCCGGACCCGCTCCCGCGCCGCCGCGTCGGGAGCGAGGGGATTGATGCGGGCGTAGACGGGCGGCGTCTCGTTGTTCCAGCGGCAGAGGGCGGCGGCGTTTTCGGCTCCGTGCTGTTCGGTCCAGCGCCGGATGAGGAAGTCGGGATGCGAATAGCGGTCCTCGAGGGGCCAGGTCTCGATCTCGGCGAGCAGCTCGGATTTCTGCCGCTGCGCCCCGCGCAGGATCGCGTTGACGAGTCCCCGCTCGTGCGGGCGGGCGAGGGCCACGGTTTCGTTGACGGCGGCGTGCTCGGCGATGTCGGAGAGCAGCAGTTGGTAGAGTCCGAGGCGGAGGAGGTCCTGGGTCTGCGACTTGATCGCGCCGCGGCGGAACCGGTCGACGAGCTCGTCGAGCAGGTAGAGATTCCGGATGACGCCGAAAAGAAGATCCTGCGCGAGACCTCGGTCGGGCGGGGAGAGACGGCTGCGGCGCGCAGTTTCCTCGAGCAGATCGGCGGCGTAGCGGGAGGTGTCCTGCCAGGCGGCAAGAGCGTCTAGGGCGCAGCGGCGGGCGGACATTTGGGGGTGGAGTGGTGGAGTGGGGCGGACTGTTTTCGGGGCAAGCGAAACGCGGGAGGCGACGGCGGGCCTTCCGTGAGGAAGCGAGCATTCTACGCCGCCATTGTGTCTTTCCGCAAGCAATACAGAACTCCAAGATCCGCAGCAGCCAACCCAAGGTCCGCGTTGTCGGCCCGAGGGCGCTTCATTCCCTGGGCACGAGCATGAAGAAGCCCGGGAGGACCTATGTCGGAATGCACCGGGTTCGTTACGAAAGTGATCGCAGGGCACCGGCGGTTGGGGCGCGTCAGCTCTTTTTCACCGTCCTTTTTGCGGCAGCTTTTTTCGCCGCTTTCTTCGCAGGCGCCTTTTTCGCCACGGCTTTCTTTGCAGGCCCCTTTTCCTTCGCGTTCTCGCGTGGAGGAAATTCCCAGCCCAGCATTCGCTTGCCGGAGGGGTTGCAGGTGAGCGAGGCAGAGAAGGGGCGGCCCTTCTTGCTGATCCACTTATCGATCACGTCGGTCTTTCCTTCGGTGAAATACTTGATGGCCTGTTCCCGCGGAATTTGGAACTTGCACATCTCCCGCGAGAGTCGCGCCTTGCAGCCTTTGCCCAAAGCGCGGCAGTCGCAGATGTAGCTGGTCGGCGTCTCGTAGATCTCGCCGTCATCGCAGGCGGGACATTTGCAAAGCCGGTTCTCGGGGCGGATCGCCTCGACCTCGGCTTCTTCCTCGGGCGTTTTTTCGAATACGAAGGCGGCCTTGAGACCCGATTTCTTGTCCTCCTGCAGTTCGAGGGCGGCGTCGAAGGGCTTGCGGAATCGATTTACGAATCCGGTGAGGGGGCCGACGAACCGCTTCGTCAGCAGTTCGGTGGCCTCTTCGGCGGAAAGGGGCCGACTCGCGACGACCTTGGGGAGCGAGAAGCGGCAGTCGGGCTGTCGGCATTTGTAGCGGCCGTCGTCCTGTCCGAGCGACGGTGCCCCGCAGACGGGGCAGGCAACGCGGAAATCGGGCCACTCGCGCTCGACGGCGTGCTGGGCGTAGTTCTTCGCCGTTTCGACGACGTTCTGCGTCAGCGACTTGATCTCGCGCATGAAGCTGGCTCGGTCGAGCCGCCCCTGCTCCATCTGCTTGAGCTTGTATTCCCACTCGCCGGTCATCTCCGGCGAGGTGAGAAGGCCGATCTCCATGTTGTGGAGCTGTTCGACGAGGCGCATCCCGCGGGTGGTCACGAAGAGGTCGCGCCCCTCCCGGGTGATGTATTTGTCGAGCAGCAGTCCCTCGATGATGGCGGCCCGGGTGGCGGGCGTGCCGAGCCCGCGTTCGGACATGGCGTCGCGCAGATCCTCGTCCTCGACGCGCTTGCCGGCCGTCTCCATGGCCGAGAGCAGGGTGCTCTCGTTGTAGCGCGCCGGCGGGCGGGTCTGCTTTTCGAGGAGCTCGACTCGGTTGAGTCCGGCGGTTTCACCGGGCCGGACGGGAACGATCTGGCGCTCGCCGCGCTTCGAGTCGTCCTCGTCGTCCTCGCCGGGTGCTTGGGCCGCAGGAGCGGTCGGCGTGGCGGTCTTCCCGTAGACGGCGAGCCAGCCGGGAACGACGAGGATTTTTCCCTCGGTCTTGAAGTGGTCCTCGCCCACCGTGGAGATGCGGGTGGTGCTCTCGAATTCGGCCTGGGGATAGAATGCGGCGATGAAGCGTCGCGCCACCATGTCGTAGAGCTTCTGCTCGGCCTCGTCGAGATGCGCCGGGATCTGGCCGGTGGGGATGATGGCGAAGTGGTCGCTGACCTTGGCCCCGTTGAAGATGCGGCGGTTTTTCCCCGAGACCATCCGGTCGGCCACGGCCTTGGCGGCGTGGCCGGGCAGGTCGGAGACGCTGCGGCCACTGGCGGCGGCGATCTTCTCGAGGGTGCCGAGGGTCGTGCCGACGTAGTCGTCGGGCAGGTAGCGCGAGTCGGTCCGCGGGTAGGTGAGCGCCTTGTGCCGCTCGTAGAGGGCCTGGGCGAGCTGCAGGGTGCGCCGGGCGGAAAATCCGAAGCGTCCGTTCGCCTCGCGCTGCAGGCTGGTCAGGTCGTAGAGCTGCGGGGCGATCTGCTTGACCGGCTTGGTCTTTTCCTCGACCGAGGCGGTTCGCCCCTCGCAGCGCCCGGCGATGGCGTCGGCGAGGCTCCGGTCCCAGATGCGTTCGGGACGGGCGTGGGGCTTGTCCTCGCTCTTTTTGAAGCCGGGATCGAACCAGCGGCCGAGGTAGCTGCCGGCGGAGACGGCGAAGGTCCCGACGACTTCGAAGTAGTCCTCGCTGACGAAGTCGCCGATTTCCTGCTCGCGCTCGGCGAGCAGGGCGAGGGTGGGGGTCTGGACGCGACCGACGGGGGTCTTGTTGAAGCCGCCGAACTTGCTGTTGAAGGCGGTCATGGCTCGGGTCGAGTTGATCCCGACGAGCCAGTCCGACTCCGAGCGGCAGTAGGCGGCGTCGGCGAGGGGGCGCATTTCCTCGTCGCTGCGGAGCGTGGCGAAGGCCTCGCGGATGGACCCGTCGGTCATCGACTGCATCCAGAGGCGCCGCACCGGCTTGGAGACGCCGCAATACTGGACGATGTAGCGGAAGATGAGCTCTCCCTCGCGCCCGGCGTCGCAGGCGTTGATCAGCTCGGTGACGTCCTTCCGCTTCATCAGCTTCCTGAGCAGGGTCAGGCGGGACTTGCCGCCCTTCTGCTCGCTGGGCTCGAGGGCGAACTCCTCCGGGATGACCGGGAGGCAGTCGAATTTCCACGGCAAGTTCTTTCCATCGGCGGTGGTAGGCAGGGCTTGCTGGACGAGATGGCCCACTGCGGAGGAGATGACGTAGCGGTCGTTTTCGAAGAAATCGTCCCGCTTTTCAAACCGCCCGATGGCGGGATCCTTGCCGAGGACACGCGCCAGATCGTTGGCGACGCTGGGCTTTTCGGCGATGATGAGGGACTTCGACATGGAGTGGTTCGGAGAGGGGAGGGCCTTTCGGGGATGGAGACGGAGTGCCTCGCTTTCGGGGAAAGGTCAACCCGCTTTCGCAAAGGTTTTGCCGGGGAGCTGTCGCACGAGGCGCTTCATTTCGAGCTGCAGGAGGGCGGCGGAGGCAAGGCCGGCATGGGTTCCACCCGCAGCCGCGAGGTCGTCGATGGTGGCATTTCCTTGCTCGAGCCGGTCAAGCATGCGGCGCTCCAGATCACTGAGTTCGATCTGCCGGACGGGTGTCTGCGGGGGGGACTCGGCCTTGTTGTGGAGAGATGCCCGCTCGCCACTGGAGGAGTTCTCCGCCGTGCCTTGGGTTTTGCCCTCGCCGTAGTCCAGCGGCAGCGTGTTGATGGCGAGCCCGAGTTCCTCCACGACGTCCTCGGCCGAGCAGACGAGGGTGGCGCCTTGCTGGATGAGCCGGTGGCAGCCCTCCGAGGTGGGCCGGTCGATCGGACCCGGCACGGCGAAAACGGAGCGGCCCTGCTCGAGAGCCTGGTTTGCGGTAATGAGCGCTCCGCTCCAGGCCGGGGCCTCGACCACCAGCAGTCCCTGGCAGAGACCGGCGACGATGCGGTTGCGCAGAGGAAAGGACTGCTTGTCGGGCACGTAGAGGACGGGGAACTCGGATAGAACCGCTCCGTGCTCCGCGATGCGGTCGGCGAGGCTCTGGTTTTCAGGCGGGTAGACATTCCCGATGCCGGAACCAAGGACGGCGAGGGTGCGTCCTCCGGCGGCGAGCGAGGCCTCGTGCGCCGCTGTGTCGATCCCGCGGGCGAGGCCGCTCACGATCGTGAAGCCCGCCTTGGCCAGTTGGAAGCTCAGCTTTTTCGCCTGCTCGCGTCCGTAGTGGGTCGTGCGCCTCGACCCCACCACGGCGACAGCGGCGGCGTCGGCCGGCGTAATGGTCCCCTTCATGTAGAGAAGAAAGGGAGGGTCGTGGATCTGCCGCAACGCCTCGGGATAGGTGGAGTCGTCCAGAGTGAGGAGTCGGATTCCGTGCTCTGCGATGCGGCGCTTCTCCTCGACCAAATCGATTCGGTCTTCCCACCCGAAGATTTGCGACGCCATCTCCGAGCCGATTCCAGGAACCAAGGAAAGCTCCCGAATGCTCGCGGAGAGAATGGACTGAGGCGAGGCGAAGCGCTCCATGAGTCGGCGCACCCGGATGGGGCCGATCTTTGGCAGCAGGTTCAGTGCTAGGTAAGCCTCGGTCGCGTTCAACATCTCCAACTCTTCCTATCGGACAATTGAACAGTCAAGTTGCTTTCTTCGGAAATGACACGGCTGACTGGCGGCGCTCGGGGTCAATTTTCCTTGCCGGTTCCACCGACCTTTTCCGCATCCCGCAAGTCCCGCAGAGAGCGCAGGTCGCCGAAGTCAGCTCCTCGCATCCGTCTCGCCCCGGTCTTCCGCTTCGGTCCGGTGCGGCCCTCGGCTTTGAGCTGCACGAAGACGCCGTCCACAAACGCCGCCGAGCCGATCACCGCCCCGGCGCTGAAATACCTCACCTTCCTTCGCAGGGCCTCCGCCAGCGGGACCTCCCCGCCCGCCTCCGCGACCCGCTCGCACTCCTCCGCCGCGATCCCCGCTCGCCCATCTTCGCCCGTCACCTCGTCTGGCTTCTGCTCGCGTCCGTCCGAATAGAGCAGCAATCGGTAGCGGGCCTGCACCTCCGGCCAATCCGGAAGTTCGACAGGATCTCCCGTTTTTGCCCCGCCTCCATCGCAGGAACCAGGATTCGCCAACCCCTCCCGCGTGATCGATCGCAGTCCCGCGCGTGCCTTCTCCGCCCCCTTGCCCGCCCCGCAGGCTTCGCCATAGCCGCTCCAGCGATAGTCCTCCGGACGCTTCACCAGCCCCGCCCGCACCGGGTTGAGGTCGATGTAGGCCGCCACCGTCCGCAGCGTGTGTTCCCCGCCCTCCAGCAGCACGCTCTTGAACGGAGCCTCCCACAGCGTCCCCACCCGTCCGTTGCGGCGGTTGAAGAAGATCGAGACGCGTTGCTTCAGCTCCTTCAGGAACACCGACAAATCGAAGCGCCTGCGTTCGTAGCGTTCTAAGATTCGGTGTTCCCAGCCCCGGTTTCCCGAGTTCCGCGCCGCCGCCAGCTCCTTCGCCACCTGTTCCACCACGATGTCCTCGTAGAGCAGCGGCAGCAGCTCCAGCAGCGTCTCTGCGTCCAGCTTCGGCATCGCCTCCTTGTCCGGAACCTCCAGCAGCAGGTGAAAGTGGTTGCCCATCAGGCAGTAGGTGACGACCTTCACCCCCAGGAATCGTTCCAACTTTCGCAGGATCGACCGAAACACCTCCTTCTCTGCGACATGGAAGATGATGCGTCGATCAACAACACGCGAGATGCAGTGGTAATAGGATCTCCCAGAACCCGGCGGGACAACGATGCGACGTGGTTTCATAGTTTCAGACAGATTGCTCGGCTAAATGGCGTATGCCCATCAGCAAACCATAAATAAACAGCAAAGCAAATATTAATTTTGCGTGGGAGGGTGGGGAGGGGAAAACTCGAAATCTTTGTTCGCGAAGATGTTGGGTGCCGTCTAGGCTGGAGGGGTCGGAGAACGAATTATGGGAAAAAACTGGACGCTCGAAT
>SLGN01000276.1 GCA_007123695.1 Verrucomicrobiales bacterium | reverse complement strand
GTGACCCGTGACCCGTGACCCGTGACCCATTCCCCCCATGCAAACCCGCACCGTCACCCCCGCCGACCTCGCCCGCTCCGTCATCGCCGTGCCGCCCATGGCCCGCGACCGCGACCTGAAGTTCCACCGCGGCGAGAATGAGAAGATCGTCCGCCACATCGAAGCCGGCGGAGTCGACATCCTCCTCTACGGCGGCAACGCGAACTTCTACCACATCGCCCCGAGCGAATACGAAGCCGTCCTCGCCGGGCTCGCCGAGATCGCCGGACCCGAGACCCTCGTCATCCCCGCCGTCGGGCCCGCCTACGGGGTGATGATGGACCAGGCCGCCGCGATCCGCCGCAGCGCCTACCCCACCGCGATGGTCCTGCCGCACCAGGGCATCACCACCTCGGCCGGTGTCGTCGAGGGCCTGCGCCGCTTCGCCGACGCCATCGAGAGGCCCATCGTCCTCTACATCAAATACGACGACTACATCGACGTCGAGGGCGCCAAGGAGCTCGTCGACGCCGGACTCGTCTCCTGGATCAAATACGCCGTCGTCCGCGACGATCCCGGCGACGACCCCTACCTTTCCCAGCTCGTCGAGGCCGTCGATCCGACGATCATCGTCAGCGGCATCGGCGAGCAGCCCGTCATCGAACACCTCGTCGATTTCAAGGTCAACGGCTTCACCGCCGGCTGCGTCTGCGTGCGGCCCGACCTCAGCGACCGGCTCCTCAAGGCGGTGCAGGGCGGCGACCTCGAGCTGGCGCGCCGCATCCAGGCGATCTTCCGCCCCCTCGAAGACCTCCGCAACGGCATCAACCCCATCCGCGTCCTCCACGAGGCCGTCCGCCTCGCCGGCATCGCCGAGACCGGACCCGCCTTGCCCCTCCTCAGCGGCGTCACGCCCGAGCAGGAGACCGCCATCCTCGCCGCCGTCGAGGCGCTGAAGGTGGCCGGGGTGTGAGCCCGCGCTCCGCGGCTCCGTCCGAGAGGGCGGCGCCCGCGGTTCGCCCCGGCTTCCGCACCTCCTCCACCGGGCGCCGGTGCCGAGGCATCAGCCGGAAGTCCAAGACCATGAAAAAGATCCTCGTTGCCCTCGCCATCGTCGTCGTCGCGGCGGTCCTTTCGGTCTTTCTCCTTCTCCGCGTCCTCGGACCCCGCCTCGTCTCGGCGCCTCCGCCGAGCGGAAATCCCATCGGCGAATACGACGCCCCGCGCCCCGAGACCTCGCTTCTCGCCCTGCGCATCGCCGTGCCGGTCTCCGTGCTCGACGAGATCGCAAGCCGCGAGCTGCCCCTGAACTTCCAGGGCGGCGAGACCCGCGACTTCCACAGGATGGTCAGCCGCGGCGCCTACTCCTGGGACATCGTCCGCGGAGAGGTGAGCTTCCGCAACACCGGCGAGTCGCTCGCCTTTTCCGTGCCCTTCGAAGGCAAGGCCAAGGTTCAGGGCGAGATCGACGCCGTCGTCGCGCGCTTTCCCCTTTCGGGCGAGGCCGATCTCGCCGGGAAGGCGGCGGGCACCCTCGAGCCGAAAGTGCAGCTTGACTGGACGGTCGAGCCCAACCTCCAACCCGCCCTCGAACTCGAGAAGGCGACGCTCTCGCTGGGACGCATCGGCTCGGTCGAGATCGGCGAGATCCTCGGCGGCGGGCTCGGCCGCCTCGTCCAGCAGCAGAGCGGCCTGATCGCCCCCGCCCTTCGCCAGGGACTCAACTTCGAAGGCGAAGTCGAGAATCTCTGGAACGAGGCGCACATCGTCCGCCAAGTTTCGGAGAATCCCGGCGTATGGATCCGCGTCGAGCCGAAGCGGATCCTCGTCGGCGAAATCGACTATGGCGTCACCGACGAAATATCCCTCGCCGTCGCCGTCGAGTCCGAGACCTTTCTCGCCAACCGCGCCCCGGAGATCCCT
This sequence comes from Verrucomicrobiales bacterium, assembly GCA_007123695.1. Lineage (GTDB taxonomy): Bacteria > Verrucomicrobiota > Verrucomicrobiia > Verrucomicrobiales > DEV007 > Arctic95D-9. The sequence goes on along the minus strand of SLGN01000276.1, from coordinate 6,262 downwards.
CAGCTTGCTCCCCTGCCGCCCATGTCCCCGCTGGGAAGTTCGTCGGGGACCGACCTCCGGCTCCCCTTCGTCGTCAAGATGGCCGAACTCAACGAACTGCTCGCGTCCCAGAGCTTCGACATCGAAACCGGCGTCGGGGCGAAGGTGCGGGTGCATGGGCTTGCCGCGGAAGTGGGGCAGGGAGGGCTTCTCAACCTGCGGCTCGAACTCGAAGCCGACAAGTCGCGCATCGGTCGCGGCGTCGCCGGCAGCATCTGGGTGCGGGGCCGACCCGTGGTCGATTACGAAAGGCAGACGCTCGGCTTCGGCGATGTCGAGCTTTCGCTGGAAACCCGAGACCAACTGACCTCCACCGCCGCGTGGCTGCTCGAAGGCATCCTCGTGCGGAGCCTGGAGTCTCAGTTGCGCATCGACCTCAACGACTTCCAGCACGAGCTCGACCAGCAGGTCCAGGCCGCGATCGCATCCGCCGACCTGCCCGAGGGCCTCGAGGTGACCCTAAGGGACCTCGTCGTGAAGCTCGCCGACGTCTACACCGTCACCCGCCACCGGGATGGAGGCCCCCCCGATCCGGGAATCGTCTTTGTGGTCCGCGCCACCGGCGACATGAGCACGCGCATCAACCGCCTCGAACTGAAGCCGGCCGAGCCTTGAAGGGACGCCGCCCCCACTTCCACACGGCTTTTTCGTTTTCGACTCCGCCCCAAGTAGGAATGGGGATTGGGTAGAAAATTCTAGCCAGAACGAGCCTCTTCGAGCTTGATAGGCTCGGATGAAAGCCTCGACCAAAGCCCCCAAGACGGCACCGTGGAGCGGCCAAGAGCCCGGATCGGTGGTTCTCGACGAGTTGGAAGTGCGGCCCGCCCTGCCGGAGGACCTGGAACGCGCGACCGCCCTGCTCGGCGACGAGCACTACCTCGGGCGAGATCGACGCGTGGGCCGCGAGCTCGTGCAGGTGGTCCATCACCGCGACCGGTGGGCGGCCCTGCTAGTCTTGGGGCCGGCGGCCGTGAAGCTCCTTGACCGAGACGAGTGGGTCGGCTGGACGCACCGCCAGCGTGCCGAGAACCTCGGCCTGGTCCCAGCAGAACCGCTGGTTCCTCGTGCTGGCCAGAACGCCCAGGACCGCGTGCCCCCCTCACTTGCCGCTCTCGCGGGCGGCGTCGGTGCTGCGGAGGTCGCCGACTTTCTGCGGGGTCCACTCGGCGGGGCGACCACGGCGCTGCGCCGCGAGCCAGTTCAGGGCGGCCTCGCGGTGGATCTCGTGCCCGCCGTCGAAAAGGGTGAGGCGGGTGTTGCGATGGGTCCGTCGGAAGACGACGGGCCGGTCGGTGTAGAGAGGATCGACGAGGGATGGGTCGCGCGGCAGGCTCGCGGGATCGGCATACCAGGCCGCGATGTCGGCGGCGGCGAAGCGCTCGGACTCGGGCACGACGGCGTTCCAGGCGCGGAGGGAGTGGGTGAAGGGGACGCTACCGCTGCGTCCGTCGGCGAGGCCATGGTTGATGTCGAGGGGCACGTCGGCGGAGTTCGCGAGCCAGCGCAGGGGGGAGCGGTGCTCGGCCGCGCCGAAGGCTTCGGTGCCGAACTCGGGAGCGGCTCCGAGGGCTTGCTCGATGTCCCTGGCATAGTTTTCGCGCCCGGCGGCGCGCGTCTCGCTGTGCCAGGCGGCGATGTCGGAGATGCCACACCACGCGGAGACCCCGGCCCAGAGCTCGGGGAGGCGTCCGGCGACGAGCAGAGAAGCGTGGCCGCCGCCGGACGCGCCGACGACGTAGACGCGGTCTTCATCGACGGGAGCGACGGTCTGCGCCCAGGCGACCGCGGCGCGGATGTCGGCGACGACGAGGTCGGAGCCCATGGCCTCGGGCCGGCGGTTGGGCCCGCGGAAGTCGGGATGGAGAAAGATCCAGCCATGATCAAGGCACCACTTGGCGTAGTCGGCCTCGCCCCCGGCCTGGCGGTGCCCGCCGCCCCAAGTGTGGAGGGCGACGAGCAAGGGCGCGCGCCTGCCTTCCTCCAGCTCGGGCGCCCAGTAGAGGGCGGGCTGCTCGCTGCCGTCCTCGGGCACGGTATAGCGGATCTCGCGGATCTCGGGCGGGTAGCCGCGCACGGAGTCCGGAGCGGGTTCGTCTCTGTCTCTGTCTCTGTCTCTGTCTCTGTCTCTGTCTCTGTCTCTGTCTCTGTCTCTGTCTCCGTCGCCGGCGCCGGCGGCGATCACGGCAATCGTGGCGAAGGTGGCCATGGCGGAGCGGCGGAGGCCGACGGACGGGTAGGGAGCTCTCGTGGCGGCGGGCATGGGGTGGCTGCTGGTGCTTGGCGCTTGGTTTCTCGTCTCTCGGCGTGGAACGCGATTCAACTTTCGGAAGAAAAACGTAGCACGGGAATCTTGCCCGTGAACCTCGGCTGGAACGCCGAAAACCAAAGCAGGAAATTCGCAAATCCCCCGTCCGAGGACCCGTCGCGGTTGAAGGAGCCCATCCGGTCGTCCCTCAGCGGTCGCAGCTTCCCCCGCCGCAGGTGCCGCAGCCGTCCTGTTTCTTGCGCCGCCTCTTCCGGAAGGCACGCAGAGCCAGCATCGCCAGGCTGGCCGCGACGAGGACCCAGGCCGCCCAGGTCTGCCAGTCGCCCCAGTTGCCCGGATCGTCCGCCAGCGCCGCCGGGTCCATCTTAGCCGAGCCCGAGAAAGCGGGCGCCTTGGTAGACGACGAGGGAGGCGAGGTAGGCGAAGACCATCATGAAGACGAACTGCCCGGCGGCCCATCTCCACGAGCCCGACTCGCGCGCGACGACCGCCGAGGTCGGCAGGCACTGGAGGGCGTAGATGTAGAAAATCAGGAGCGAAACGACGGCGGCGGGGCCGAAGAGAGGACGCCCGTCGGGGCGGGTTTCGGCGGCGAGCCGGGCGCGGATGCGGCCGCGGGTCTCCTCCTCGTCCTCGCTTTCCTGCACTTGGAAAAGCTGCGCCATCGAGCCGACGAAGACCTCGCGCGCGGCGAAGGAGGTCAGGATCGCCGTCCCGGTACGTCCGTCGAATCCGAGCGGGGCGACGACGGGCTCGATGATTCGGCTGACGCGGCCGACGAGGCTGTGTCCGAGGACCTCGGCGGGATCGTCGCTGTCGAGCTTGGGATAGGTCGAGGCGGCCCAAAGCAGGATCATGATGGCGAGAATGAAGGTGCCGGCCTTTTTCAGGAAGGACCACCCGCGCTCGAGGACGTGGCGCAGGATGTAGCTCCACTGCGGCAGCCGGTAGGACGGCAGCTCGAGGAGGAAATGGCTCTTCACCTCGTCGGGGCCGAGGCGACCGCGCAGGATGCGGGCGACAACGAAGGCCGTTAGGGTGCCGACCGCGTAGACGGCGAGGAAGACGAGCGCCTGCATCGCACCCCCTTCGCTGCCGCCCAGGAGCATCGGGACGAGCAGCAGGTAGACCGGGAGCCGCGCCGAGCAGCTCATCCAGGGAGCGACGAAGATGGTGACGAGCCGCTCCTTGGCCGAGTCGATCGTGCGGGTGGCGAGGACGCCGGGGATGGCGCAGGCGTAGGAGCTCAGGAGCGGCAGGAAGGCCTTTCCGCTGAGTCCGGCCCGGCCCATGACGCCGTCCATCAGAAAGGCCGCCCGCGCCATGTAGCCGGTGCTCTCGAGCAGGCCGATGAAGAGGAAGAGCAGGAGGATCTGCGGCAGAAAGACGACGACGGCCCCGACCCCGCCGATGACGCCCTGGGTGAGCAGGTCGCGCAGGTCGCCTTCGCCAAGGCGGTCCTCGACGAGGGCGACGAGGGACTCCTGCATGCCCTCGATCCAGCCCATCGGGATCGCGGCGAAGGAAAAGATCGACCAGAAGAGGGCGAACATGATCGCGACGAAGCAGACCCAGCCGAGGACGGGGTGGAGCAGGACCGCGTCGAGCCGGTCGGAAAAGTTGCCGCTGTGGGCCGTGGGGCGGCGGGCCGCGAGGGCGGCGGCGGCGAGGCCGAAGGCGCGGCGGGACTCGGCCTCGCCCTTCTCCCAGTGGCGCTTCTGGGGCGGGGCCGGAAAGGGATGGCGCATGGCCTGCTTCAGCTCGACGAGGCCCTTGCCCCGGTTCGCCTGGATCGGGACGACGGGCACGCCGAGCTCTTCGGAGAGCTTCACCGGATCGAGCCGCAGGCCCTGGCGCTCGGCGAGGTCGATCATGTTCAAGGCCACGACCACGGGCAGGCCGAACTCGAGCACCTCGAGGACGAGCTGGAGATGGCGCTCCAAGTTCGACGCATCGACGACGCAGACGACGAGGTCGGGCGTCGGCTGCCGCGGGTCGCGGCCGGAGAGCACCTCGGCGGCGAGGCGCTGGTCGGGCGAGGCGCCGGAGAGGTCGTAGCAGCCCGGCAGGTCGACGACCCGCAGGCGGCGGCCATGGGGCGACATGCATTCGCCCTCTCGCACCGCGACGGTGACGCCCCCGTAGTTGCCGACTTTTTCGGCGGTGCCGCAGAGCGCATTGAAGAGGGTCGTCTTGCCCGCGTTGGGATTGCCGGCCAAGGCGACCGTATCGGGAACCGGCTCCATCGAGGGAAGATCGTCAGGCGGCGGCGAGCGGCCGGACCTTGACCTGCTCGGCGAGCTCGCTGCTCACGGCAAGGCGAGTGCCGCAGACCGAGCAGACGAGGTTGCGGCCGCCGGCGAGCTTGCGGACGGAAAGCGACTCGCAAAAGCCAAGCCGCCGGAGCTGTTCGCAGCCGGGGCCCTCGATCCGCTCGATCCGGAAGTCCCGGCCCACCCCGGCCTCGGCCAGCGAGAGCAGCGCCTTTTCATCGCGCGGATTGACTGCATTGATCGCCATCAGGAAAAACTTGGCGCAATTGAGACGTAGTTGCAACAAAAAAGCGGAACAGCCCCGAGTTGGGAACGCGCCACCTGCGCCGTCCCGGCCTCCCAAGCTCAAAATTCAAAGCCGTTAGCCTGAATCATTCACGAAACTGGGCAAACGGTGGGGATGTCTTTGTCACATTGATTCTCAATGTGGTATAAAAAACAAAACCCATCCCCACCCGAAGCGGAGCTTTCCACGCAACCGCTGCTTTTCCAAGAACCGAATCGCAAGAAGGTCCGGGTCGCCTTCGACTGCCGATCACGCCCTTTCCGTTTGCCAATTCCTGGCTTCGTGAATGATTCAGGGTAGAGGAACGCCGGCGGGGGCCGCATTTTTTTTTGGGCCCTTCCCCTCCCAAAAAATCCCCTCCCCCGCTCACCCCTCCACCACCGCCAGCAACTGCTTCGCCCGGCTCGCGCCCATGAAGTAGGTGTACTGGTCGTCGCCGCGCGTGAGGCTGGCGAAAGGCGCCACGCCGACGACGATCACCGCGAGGGCGTCGAGTCCCTTGGCCCGGTTGATGGAAAGGTGGCGGATCGCCTTTACGCCGGACTCGAGGGGCACGCCATATTCGACGAGGGGCAGCCCCGCGAGCTCGCGGCAGTCGCCGAGGAGGTTCTTGCGCAGGTCGGTGCGGGGGTAGAGGATCAGCACCTCCTCGGGGCGGCAGTAGCCAAGCTCGGCCCACGCCGCGATGATCCGGTTTACCTCGGCCTCGATCTCCTCCCGAGAAAAGCCCTCCCCTACCCCCGCCGCTGTCCCACCCCCTCGGCTAAGATGGTGCCTCGATTCATGAAAACATTCGCTGAACGACTGCTTGCCCCTACAGGCGGTTAACGCTAGAACAAAGTGCTGCCCTTCCGTCGGATCACCTGCCCCCAAGGGCTAGTCCGGCCTCAAGGGCCTCAAGGAGTGTGGAACCCTTCTTCCCTCGGTTGACCGCCCGCCTTTCTACCTTCGACATTTTTTACCGCCGATGTCCCTGCAACCCCATTGCGTCCCGCGCGCCTCCGTCTTTGCTGCCGACCGGAGGGCTACCGTCCTGAGCCTCGATACGTTTCTTAAGAATCAGGTCAACGGGACCGAGTTCTTCGAGGAGAACTACTTCACCGCCGGGATGTTGACCCTCGTGGACCGGGCCTTCCGCCACCTTGCTGGCAACGGCGCCGGATCCTCGGTCTTCCAGCTCTCCCAGGCCATGGGTGGCGGCAAGACCCACAGCATGATCGCCCTCGGCCTGCTCGCGCGGGATCCGGAGCTGCGGAGCCGCGTTCTCGGCTCAGAAAACCCCGCCCCCGGCCTCGCCGCCTGCCGGGTGATCGGTTTCAACGGACGGAACACCGACGCGCCGGGGGCGATCTGGGGATCGCTCGCCGAGCAGCTCGGAAAGGCCGATCTCTTCGCCCG
>SLGN01000275.1 GCA_007123695.1 Verrucomicrobiales bacterium | reverse complement strand
GGCCACTTCGGGCCGGTGCCCGTTTCCGGAAGCGAGGCTGCGGGCGCGGGCCTTGAGGATGGAGAGGTCGCGCAGGTAGTTGGCGTCGGTCTCGCCTTCCTTCGTCGGGGGCCGCTGGAGACCGGCGCCGCCGATGATGGCGTTCGGCGCGAGGTAGATGGTCTCGCTGGCGAGGGCGGCGAGGGCTCCGGGCCCGGTGGCGGAACTGCGGATCCAGGCGAAGCTGGGCGAGGGCGCCTCGACGAGGAGGTCGAGCATCCGCGCCTGGGTCTCAAGGTCGGCGGCGCCGCCGATTTCGATCTCGAAGACGAGGGCGGCGAGCCCGGCTTTGTCCGCCTCGGCGAGCAGCAGCTCGAGATCGCGGAGGTAGCGGCCGCCTTCGAGAAGCTCGTTGGTGAGGCTGACGGAAAGGACGCGCCCCTTCCACGCGGCGGGATCGGCGGGATCGGCGGCGTCTTCGCCCCGCGCCGGGAAAAGCTGGCAGAGGGAGGCCGCAAGAAGGCAAGGAAGGAGGCGCGGAGTCATTGGATCACATTAGGAACTACGGTCGGCCGCGTCCAACAGTTTCGAAGCTCGTTCGTGCCGGGCGGAGGCCGGGGGACGGCGGTCTATTCCGCGCCGAGGCAGTAGAGGTGGTCGATTCCGCGGATGAGAAGCCGGTTGCGGACGGGCACGGGGGCGGCGGCGATGAGCTCGCCCATGTCGTTTTGCGAGAGCAGCTCCATGCCCGAGTCGCCCACCCTGACGACGGCGACCATGCCGTCTTCGCGGGCGCAGTAGAGGAGGTCGCCGGCGAGGACGGGAGAGGAGTAGAAGCTGGCCGAGGCCCGCGGGATCGCACCGCTCCAGAGATCGCGTCCCGTTTCCACGTCGAGGCAGTGGATGGCGCCCCGGTCGGTGAGTACGTAGGCACGCCCGTCGCGCCCCACCGGCGAGGGGCAGTCGGCCCCGAGGTCGTCGCGCTCCCAGAGCCGCGCCGTCGCGGTGATGTCGCCGCTGCCGCCGAGCCGGATCCCGGCGGTGAACTGGGTGCGTCCGTAGGGCACCACGGCGATGCCGTCGACGATCGCGGGGGAGGCGATGACGCGCCACATTGGCTTGTCCTCGGGATTGAAGCCGCCGCAGGTCCAGAGGACGCTGCCGTCGGCGGGGTCGTGGCCGGTGAGATGGTCGGCGCCCCAGACGACGAGGGTCTCGCGTCCGTCGATCTCGGCGACGTAGGGGGTGGTGTAGGACTGCCCGGTCTCCTTTTGGACGGGGAAGGTGCGGTCGATCTTCCACGCGACGGAGCCGTCGGAGGGCTCGAGGGCGACGAGGTAGGACTCGCCCTCCTGCATCACCGCGACGACGATGCGTCCTCCGGCGAAGACGGGCGAGGTGCCGAGATCCCACCACAGGGTGTCCTCGCCGAAGCGGCTCTGAAGGTTGGTTTTCCAGTGGACCTTGCCCTCGTGCGACAGCGAGGCGACGGTGCCGCTCTTGTAGTAGACGACGATGCGCTCGCCGTCGACGATGGGCGAGGGGTTGGCGCCGCTGCCGTTCTTGTGCTTGCCGGGCCGCTCGGGGCCGAGGGCGGTCCGCCACAGTTCGCGTCCGCTCCAGTCGTAGGCGAGGACGGCGTCGTTGCCGTCGATCCCGCAGGTGACGAAGATGCGCTCGCCCCAGACCGCCGGGGTGCTGCTGCCGACGCCGGGAAGCGCCGCCTTCCACAGCACCTCCTTCGACGGCGAGAAGGTGACGGGGTAGCTCCCCGCCGGGGCGACGCTGGTTCCCGACGGTCCGCGCCACTGGGGCCAGTTGGCGAAGGGCATGCCGTCTTCCTCCGACGCGCTGCTGGTGGCGGGGGCGACGGCTCCGGACGACGCGAGCAGCGCGAGCAGCGGCAGGGGAAGAATCCGGCGGAGGAGGGTGCGTTTCTTCATCATTTTGGCGGGCTTGGCAGGCTTGGCGAGGTCGGGCGGCGTCTCGCGGGAGCGTGCGGGGGTCAAGGCGGGCAGGGATCAGAGCGACCAGCCCTCGCGGTAGCTGTGGTGGACGAGCTTGTCGGCCTCGGCATTGCCGGTCGACATGGCCTCGGCGTCCCAGTCGAGTTCGGTGCCGGGTCCGAGAACGCTCCCGACGACGCCGAGGAGCAGGGTCTCGGTGAGGGGGGCGGCGACGTCGAAATTCGACTTGGCGCGGGAAGGGTCGCCCTTGCGGATGGCCTCGATCCACTCGGCGTAGTGGCCGGGGGAGCGCTCTTCGGTCTTGGGCGGCGCGACGAAGCTCTCGTGCTTCGGATCGATGATGACGGGGTTGCCGCCGTGGCTGCCGTGCATCATCTGGTGGCGGCTGCCGAGGTAGACGCAGCCGTTGTCGGGCACCTGGAGGTCCTCGCGCATGCCCTTGGGGCGCGGGATGGTGTATTTGCCGTCGAACCAGGTCAGCTTGACGGGGCCGCGGCCTGCGGCGGCGGGGAATTCGTAGTGGATGATGCAGGAGGAGGGATGCGAGTCGCGCTCGGATCCAGGGGTGGCGCGGTCGGCTTTTTCCACCGTGATCTTGCTGGGCAAGCCGAGCCCGAGGGCCCAGACGGGGTGGTCGACGATGTGCGCCCCCATGTCCCCGAGCGCGCCGGTGCCGTATTCGAGGTAGCCGCGCCATTTGAAGGGCACGATCTGGCTGCTGTAGGGCTTGTCGGCGGCGGGCCCGAGCCAGAGGTCCCAGTCGAGGGTGTCGGGCACGGGTTCGGCCGCGGGTCGCACCAGGTCCTGCGGCCAGATGGGCCGGTTGGTGCGGCAGTGGACCTCGGCGACTTCGCCGATGGCGCCCGAGCGGATGTATTCGTTGGTGAGGCGCGATCCTTCGCTGGCGTGGCCGGTGTTGCCCATCTGGGTGCAGACGCCGGCGGCCTTGGCGGCTTCGTGGAGGATGCGGGCCTCGGAAATGGTGAGGGTGAGCGGTTTCTCGACGTAGACGTGCTTGCCGCCGCGGATCGCGGCGAGGGCGGAGACGGCGTGGAGGTGGTCGGGGGTGGACACCACCACGGCGTCGATCTTGTCGCCCTCGGTCTCGAGCATCTCGCGCCAGTCGGTGTAGGTCTTGGCGTCGGCGTAATTGGCGTAGGCGCCTTCGGCCCGGGTTTTGTCGACGTCGCAGAGGGCGTAGATCTTCTCGCCGGTCTCATCGCAGCCTTTGAGGTTGCCCGCAGCGCGCCCGCCCGCGCCGACGAAGGCGAGGTTGAGCTTGCCGTTGGCGGCGGTCCCCTGGCCGCGCACGAAGCCGGTGAGAATGTTGAGGGACGCGGCGGAGGCCGTTGCCGTTCCAAGGGCGGTCCCGAGGAAGCGACGGCGCGACGAGGTGGGGAGGGATTTCTGCATGGGCCGGAAGTTTGCACCGCCGGGGAAGGCTTCGTCAACCCGCATTTCCCCGCCGTGGGACCGGCTCCGCCGCGGGCGCAGGACGAAATTGGTGGAGCGCAGCGTTTTCCGCCGGTGTCGTTGCCGCCAGGAGATGGACACACCCCGGCAGGGGACAGCGAATCGGCTGGAATGCGCTCGGCTCCCCGGTCGCTGCAGGGCGGATCGGATCGCTGGGGGCGGCACGAGAAATGATTCGGGGCCGGGTTGCGCAGACCCCTTGCCGATGTCAGTATCGCGGCGGCGCTCCATCCTGCCCCCTCCCCCCCTCTTGCCGCCGCCATCCATGCCCGACCACGACACTCCCGTCTCCGCCATCGACGAGCCCCTGCGCGTCGGCGGCAAATGGTTCCGGGCCGGCGATTCCCCGGTCGTGGTCAAGGCGGTCACCTTCGGTCCCTTCCCCGCCGGGGCCTTTCCGGACGAGGGCCGGTCCCAGCTCGCCCGGATCCGGGACGAACTCGGCGCCAACGCGCTGAGGCTCTTCGAGATCCCCTCGCTTGACTTTCTCCATGCCTGCGCCGGGGCGGGCCTGCGCGTCTTCCTGACGATCCCGTGGACGCAGCATGTCGATTTCCTGAAACACCGCGCCGCCCTGGCCGAGGCCGACCGCCTGCTGCTGGAGACGATCCGGAGGTTCCGCGGGCATCCGGCGGTGGCGGGCTATTTCGTGGCCAACGAGATCGAGTCCACCCTGGTGCGCTGGATGGGCGCCGAGCGCGTCGTCGAGCAGGTCGAGCGGCTCATCGACCTGGGCCACGCCAACGACCCCGACGCGCTCTTCGCCTACGCGAACTATCCGGGCACGGAATACCTGCTGCCGCAGAACCAGGATTTCGTCGCCTTCAATCTCTACTTGGAGGACCGTTCGGCCTACGCCGCCTACCTCGCGCGGCTGCAGAACCTGGCCGGGAACAAGCCGCTCCTCCTTTCCGAGTTCGGCGTCGATTCGGGGGGCCACGGCGAGGGGGCGCAGGCCGAAATGCTGCGCTGGGCGATCGCCGAGGCCGCCGCGGCCGGGCTGGCGGGCGCGACAGTCTTCTCGTGGAGCGATCTGTGGCAGCGCGGGGGCCGGGTGGTCGAGGGATGGAGCTTCGGCCTGACGCGGGCCGACGGATCGGCCAAGGAGGCCCTGCCGACGGTGCGCGACGCCTGGGCGGGATGGCGGCGACCGTCGGACGGGATCCTTCTGGGCGAAACGCCGCGGATCTCGGTGATCGTCTGCACCTACCGAGGCAGCGGGACGCTGGTGCCGTGCCTCGACTCGCTCGCCGCGCTCGACTATCCCGACTACGAGATCCTCGTGGTCAACGACGGCAACGACAAACGCGTCTCCGAGATCGCGACGAGCTACGAGGGCGTGCGCCACCTCGGCACCGAGCATTGCGGCCTCGGGGCGGCACGCAATCTCGGGGCGGCGGCGGCCAGCGGCGCGATCTTCGCCTACACCGACGACGACTGCACCGTCGAGCCCGACTGGCTGCGCTGGATCGCGGTGCAGTTCCAGGAAGATCCGTCGCTGGGCTGTGCCGGGGGTCCCAATCTGCCGCCTCCGCCGGACAACGCGAAGAAGGCCCGCGTCGCCGCAGCCCCCGGCGGCCCGACCCACGTCCTCCTTTCCGACACTCGCGCCGAACACTTGCCGGGGTGCAACCTCGCAGTGCGCCGCCCGGTTTTCGAGGAAGTCGGGGGCTTCCGCGAGGTGTTCCGCACCGCCGGGGACGACGTCGATTTCTGCTGGCGCATTCTCGCGGCGGGCCACGGGCTCGGCTTCCACGCCGCCGCCTTCGTCTGGCACCACCGGCGCTTCCACTACCGCGCGTATTTCCGCCAGCAGATCGGCTACGGGCGGGCCGAGGCGCTCCTCATGCCCCTGCACGACGAGCGCTTCCAAGGCGTCGGCGGAGCGGTGTGGCAAGGCCGGGTCTACGTCGCGAGGAGGCGCTTCGGCCCCTTCGTCTACCACGGTCTCCACGGGCACGAGCCCTACCAACTGATGTATCCCAGCGGCGACTCCTGGTTCGGCGAGGTTGCCCTGCACGTGCTCTGGTGCCTCGTCGCCCTCGCTTTCCTTGCGGGCGGTTTCTTTTCCGCGCCCCTGCTCGCGCTCGCCGGAGCGATGCTTTTCGGGACCTTCTTCGTGGCGGTGGGCCGGGCGGCGCGCTCCCCCATCGCGCCGGAATTCGACACCACGACCTCGCGGCTCGTCCTCGTCGCGCTCGTGCTCGGGCAGGGGGTCGCCCGCAGCTCGGCGCGGCTCCTGGCCGGCTGGCGCTTCGCGAAATGGGGACGCAGCCTCAGCTACGTGGGAGGCACCGCCGTCGAAACCATCTCGCGCGGCTGGTGGAAGCTGGGCGAGGAAATGGAGTTCTGGAGCGGCTCGGGAGCGGGCCGCGAGGAACTCATCGCCGCAGTCGTCGAGGACTTCCCCGGGGCCGAGGACGACGCCACCGGCAAGACGGACGTCATCTTCCACCACGGCTTCTTCTGGAACTGGGCGGTCATCACCGCGACCGAATACCACGCCAACGAGGGCCGCCTGACCCACCTGCGTCTGCTCGCGCGCCCGCAGCCCGCGACCCGGATCCTGGTGCTGCCGGGCCTCCTTCTCGCACCGTTCGCGGTGGCCTACGGGTTCGGTCCGGCGTGGGCGCCTCTAGGAGCCCTGTTCGCCATCTACGGCGCCGTCTGGGCGGTCTCGCGGATCTTCATGCAGGCCAAGCGACCGAGATTCCGCCGCATCGCGCGGCGGGCCGGTCTGGAGCCGACCGGCCGCCGGAGCCCGGGCAAGACTTGAGCGCAGAAAATCGGTGGCACCGGCACCTTCGTCCGCGAGCCTCGGCTGGCACCCCGAAAACCGGAGGATGGGGAACTTGGGGATCGAAACTCGAAAACCCGAAGCTCGAAAACCCGTCCCGATAGGCGTTTCCTCGGTCCTCCGACCTTCGCACACAGACCCATTGGCTAGAAGCCAACGCTTCGCCCCGCCACGCGCGGCCTTGCATCTCCGGTTGACGCGGGCTGTTCCCCTGCTCCATTGGTAGGGTGTTTCTCCGCCTGTGATGACGCGACCACCCACGATCCGCTCCGGAATCCTCGCCGCCGCGCTCGTCCTTTCCCTCCGGATCGGCGGGGCCGACGAGCCCGTCCCCGTGTGGCACGATCCTACCACTTGGGGGCTTGAGGGCCAGGGATGGGTAGGCGACGACCTCGCCGCCCCCTTTGACCGCCTGCCCGCCAAAGCCGAGCGCATCGTGAGGCCTGCGGTCTGGAACCTCTCGCGCCACAGCGCCGGGATCTGCTTCCGCTTCAACACCGACGCCGCCGCCATCCATCTGCGCTACGAAGTCGGCGGAGAACGCCTCGCCATGCCGCACATGCCCGCGACCGGAGTCAGCGGCGTCGATCTCTACGCCCTCGACGACGGCGTCTGGAAATGGGTCGACGTCACCCGCCCGAAGGAACGGTCGACGACCCATGCCGTCGAGGGCCTCGAACCCGTCCTGCGAACCTACCTCGCCTACCTGCCGCTCTACAACTCCACCACCCGGATCGAGGTCGGCGTGCCCGAGGGCGCCGCCTTCGAGCCCGTCGCCCCGCGGGCGGAGAAGCCCATCGTCTTCTACGGCACCTCCATCACCCACGGGGCCTGCGCCTCGCGGCCCGGCATGGCCCATCCCGCCATCCTCGGACGGCGTCTCGACCGTCCCGTCATCAATCTCGGATTCTCCGGAAACGGAAAGATGGAGCCCGAGATCGGCGCCCTGATCGCCGAGATCGACGCCGCCGCCTACGTCATCGACTGCCTCCCCAACATGGTCGCCGAAGAGATCGAGGCCCGCGCCGCCGTCCTCGTCGAGGAGCTGCGGGAAATCCGGCCCGACATCCCCATCCTGCTCGTCGAAGACCGCACCTCCGCTAACGCTTGGATCCGCCGCAACCTGCGGGAACGCCACGCATCGAGCCGGGCGGCGCTGATCCGGACCTACGAGGGGCTCGTAACCTCCGGACTGAAAGGTCTGATCCATGTGCCGGGCGAACCGCTCCTCGGCGACGACACCGAGGGCACCACCGACGGATCGCACCCCAACGACCTTGGCTTCCAACGGCACGCCGACGCCCTCGAACCCATCCTGCGCCAAGCTGTCGGCATGGACTAGTCCGACCCAACCCTGTTCGCTCCCCGACCCTACCCTCTTCCGCGCCGCCGCACCCTTTCCAACCCACCAACCCAACCCCAACCACCACCTCACGCCATGGGCAATCTCCTCATCGTCGGAATCCTGATCGTCATCTTCCTCTCCGTCATCCTCGTGGTGACGAAATTCATCGGCCTGTGGATCCGGGCGCGGGTCTCCAACGCACCGATCGGTTTCCTCAACCTCATCGCCATGTGGATCCGGAAAGTTCCGGCCTCCCTCATCGTCGACAGCCGCATCACGGCGGCCAAGGCGGGCCTCGACTTCAGCACCGACCAGCTCGAGGCCCACTACCTCGCCGGGGGCACCGTCGCGGACGTCGTCCTCTCGATGATCGCAGCGGACAAGGCAGGCATCCCGCTCGCCTTCGACCGGGCCTGCGCCATCGACCTCGCGGTCAAAGGCACCACCAAAACCGTTCTCGAAGCGGTGCGCACCTCGATCAACCCCGCCGTCATCGACTGCCCCGGCGGCGGCGGCAAGATCGACGCCGTCGCCCGCGACGGCATCCAGCTCCGGGCGCGCGCCCGCGTCACCGTGCGGACCAACCTCGACCGCTTCGTCGGCGG
>SLGN01000669.1 GCA_007123695.1 Verrucomicrobiales bacterium | reverse complement strand
CCACCCCGTCCTGAAAGGAGCGGAAGCGATCGGGACGACTGGATTCGAACCAGCGACCCCCACAACCCCATTGTGGTGCGCTACCAGACTGCGCCACGTCCCGAATACTTCCTCCGAGCCTAAACTCGGCGGAGCGCATAGTGTGGACGAAAAACCGATTCGCGCAAGTGCCTTGTCGCTCAAAATTTCTCCGGCCCGAATCGGAAGAATCTTCGACTCGGCAGGAATCTGTGCCATGCTGCACGGCTCATGGAACCGCCAAGAGTGAAGGTCGCCGTCGTTGGGGCCAGTGGCTACACCGGACAGGAACTGCTCCGGCTCCTCGTCGTGCATCCCGGCGTCGAACTCGTCGCGGTCACATCGCGGTCTGAAGCCGGGCGTCGTCTCGAGACGGTATTCCCCCGGCTCAGGGGTGCCCCGGGAGCCAGCGGACTGGCCTTCATCGAGCCGACGGTCGAGGCCATCGCCGCCAGCGGCGCGGCGGCCGCCTTCCTCGCCCTGCCCCACGGTCTCGCCGCCGAGTTCGCTTCCCCGCTTCTCAGGCACGGCCTTCGCGTCATCGACCTCAGCGCCGACTTCCGGCTCCGCGACGCAGCGGTCTACCGAGAGTTCTACGGACACGAACACCCCGCGCCCTCCCTTCTTGCCGAGTCGGTCTACGGCCTTCCCGAGATCCACGGAGAACGGATCGCCTCCGCCTCGCTCGTCGCCTCTCCCGGTTGCTACCCCACAAGCATCCTCGTGCCGCTGGTGCCCTTGCTAGAGCGGGGGCTCGTCGATCCGGCGAGCATCTCCATCGCCAGCCTGTCGGGGGCTAGCGGGGCCGGAAAGAAGGCCGACGCATCCCTTCTCTTCGCCGAGGTCAACGAAAGCCTCCGGGCCTACGGCGCGCCGAAGCACCGCCATCTCTCCGAAATCGAGCAGGAACTTTCCCTCGCCGTCGGCGACACGGTGCGGGTGTCCTTCGTTCCCCATCTCATGCCGGTAACCGCAGGGATCGTCACCACCATTTTCTGCAACGCATGCGATCCGGACACCGTGTCGGAACGGGTCGCCGAAGCCTACGCCGAGACTTACGCAGGGCGCCCTTTCGTCCGCATCCGCGGCGAGGGGGCCTTCGCCGACACGAAGCACGTCGTCCGCACGAACTTCGTCGATGTCGGCTGGAGCGTGGACCGCCGGACCGGTCGTCTCCTCATTTCCAGTGCCGAGGACAATCTGGGAAAAGGTGCCGGGGGCCAGGCGGTTCAGAGCTTCAACCTTATGTTTGGCCTTCCCGAAACCGCTGGCCTCCTCCAATTCTAACCGCCACAAAGCCGACGATGAGCAAGAAAGTGAAAACCATCGAGGGGGCCCTCTGTGCCCCCATTGGATTCAAGGCAGGGGCCATCGCCTGCGGCATCAAGAATCCTGCGGTTCAGCGCCTCGACCTCGCTCTGGTATATTCCGAATTCCCCACTGTGGGCTCCGCCGTGTACACCCAGAACGAAGTCCGCGCGGCTCCCGTGCGTCTGTCCGCGAGCTACCTCAAGTCCAGCGAGCCCCGCGCCATCATCGCCAACAGCGGCAACGCCAACGCCTGCACCGGCCCCGATGGGCTGATCAACGCCCGCGCCATGTCCGCAGCCACCGCCCGCGCACTCGGCCTGAAGCAGCGCGAGATCCAGGTCTGCTCCACCGGGATCATCGGCGTGCCGCTACCGATCGAACGCATCGAGCCCCGCATTCCCGAGTTGGCCGCCTCCCTCGGCCACGACTCCGATGCGGCGGCCCGTGCCATCATGACGAGCGACACCTGTCCCAAGAGCGTCGCCGTCTCTTTGAAAATCGGTGGAAAAGAGATTCGAATCGGTGCGATCGCAAAGGGTGCCGGGATGATCAATCCGCACATGGCGACGATGCTCTGCTTCGTCACCACCGACGCGGCAGTGACCAAGGCCGAGATCGTTGCGGCGACCCGCGACGCCGTCGACCGCTCCTTCAACCGCATCACCGTCGACGGCGACATGAGCACCAACGACACGGTCGTGGTCATGGCGAACGGAAAAGCAGGAAACAAGGTCGTCACCAGGGGAGGGGAGGGCAGCGCCGAGTTTCGCGAGGCGCTCGGCGAGGTGATGCTCGAACTCGCCAAGCGCATCGTCGCCGATGGCGAGCGCGTCACCAAGCTCGTCGAAGTGAGGGTCTGCGGAGCCGCCTCCAATCTCGACGCGGAACGCGTCGCCCGCGCCGTCGCGAACTCGAAGCTGGTGAAATGCTCGTGGAACGGAAACGATCCGAACTGGGGGCGCATCCTCCACGCAGTGGGCTACTCGGGAGCAAGGGTGAAGGAGGAGATGGTCAACATCCACCTCAACGGAGTCATGGCCACCCAGAACGGAATCGCCGCGCCGACCGATATCGCCAAGCTAGGCGAAGCCGTGCGCGGTCCCGAGTTCACCGTTTGCATCGACCTGAATATCGGCAAAGGGTGCTTTTCCATCTACACTTCCGACATCTCTCCCGAATACGTGGACTTCAACCGATCCGAATACTCGGTCGTGGCATCGAAATCCACTTGAGGTTCCCATGAGGGGAAACGGCGGCGGGGCACTCACTCCCGCGCCTCGCCCAATGGACTCAGCCGCAGGTCCCGCAGCGAGCGGAGGTCTCCGAAATCGGCTCCCCGCATCGGTCTCGCTCCGCTGGTGCGCTTCGGTCCGGTACGCCCTTCCGCCTTGAGTCGAACGAAGACGCCATCGACGAAGGCCGCCGAGCCGATCACCGCGCCGTCGCTGAAGTAGCGCACTTTCCGACGCAACGCCGTCGCCAAGGGCATCGCCCCGCCCGCAGCGGCGACCCGGTCGCATTCCTCCGCCGCGATTCCCCGGCGTCCGCCTTCCCCGGTCACCTCGTCGGACCTCTGCTCCCGACCTTCGGCGCAGAGCAGCAGGCGGTAGCGCCTCTGCGCCTCGCCCCAGTCCGGCAGGTCCGCGGGCGTCCCTCCATCGGCCGTCGGGGGATTTTGCAGCCCCTCCCGCGTGATCGAGATCAGCCCCTCCCGCGCCTTCTCCATCCCCTTGCCCGCCCCACAGGCTTCCCCGTAGCCGCTCCATCGGTAGTCCTCCGGACGCTCCACCAGTCCTGCCCGCACCGGGTTCAGATCGATGTAGGCAGCGACCGCCCGAAGAGCTTCCTCCCCGCCTTCGACCAGCACGCTCTTGAAGCGCCCTTCCCATAGCGTGCCCACGCGGTCGTTGCGGCGGTTGTAGAAGATCGATACCCGCTGCTTCAGTTCCTTGAGAAAAACCGAGAGATCGCCGCGTCGGCGCTCGTATCGCTCCAGAATTCGCCGTTCCCAACCCCGGTTCTCCGAACTCCGAGCCCCCGCCAGCTCTTTCGCCACCTGTTCCACGACGACCTCGTCGTAGAGCAGCGGCAGCAATTCCAGCAACGTTTCCGCGTCCAGATTCGACATCGCCTCCTTGTCCGGAACCTCCAGCAGAAGGTGGAAGTGGTTCCCCATCAGGCAATAGGTCACCACCTTCACCCCGAGGAACCGCTCCAGCTTGCGCAGGATCGACCGAAAGACCTCCTTCTCCGAGGCATGGAAGATGATGCGCCGGTCAACGACGCGCGAGACACAGTGGTAATACCCCCTGCCTTCACCGGAGCCGATAAGGATTCTTCGCGAATTCATGGTGGAGAAAACTTCAACAAGCACATTCTCCCGTCAAGTAAAAATAGGTTGGTAAACTGATTTCAGTCAAATGAAAGGGCAGGAGCAAGGCGAGGGGGCTGGGGGCTACAGTGGATCGATCTCGATGCCGGTTTCCTGGCAGAGTTCGAGGATTCTCTCCAAACCGGTTGTCGCGGTTTCCATGGGGTCGAGATTCCACCAATGTTCGTTGAATATCTCGAGGCTCAGCCAGCGGTCGTAGCCCTTTTCCTTCAGGATGTCGAGTTCGGCGCAAAGGTCGATGACCCCGTCGCCTACCATGACGCGGTCGGGATCCTTTTGGCGGCCGCTTGGAATGTCGGGGGCGGCGTCGTCGATGTGGTAGTGGGCGATCCGGTCGGGCGGGAGTCTGCGGAGGTCGGCAAGGGTGGTGCCGCTGTTCCAGTTGTGAAAGGCGTCGAGCACGAGGCAGGACTCGGGCGCGCCGCATTCGTCGAGCACGCTGACGGCGTCCGAGACTTGGTGGAGGCTCGCGAAGAAGCTGATGTACTCGAGGACGGCGGTGACGCCGGTCTCGCGTCCGATCCTGATAAGGTCGAGGTATCCCGAGGCGAGACCGTCGATGCCGGGGCGCTCCATCGGCGGGGTGCAGACCATGAGCGGCGAACCGATGCGGGCGGCGAGTTCGAAGCGGCGGCGGGCTTCGTCGAGGGCGAGCTTGTATTCCCAGCCCTGGGTCTCGCCCCAGTTGCGCACGGCGATGAAGCAGGGAACCTCCAGCCCATGGTCGGCGAGGGCCTTTTCGACGTCGGAGACCTCTCCGCCGCGGCCGACATGTTCGTAGATCTCGACAGCCCAGAGTTCGATGCCGTGGTAGCCTGCTTCGCCGGCGACACGGATCTTTTCGAGCAGGGGAGTCGGTTTGATGGTTGAGGAGTTGATCGAGATGCGCATCTTGGGGGAGGCGGTGGTTGGTCTGGCAGTGGTTCGGGCGGAAGTGAGTCGATCCCATGTCATTCTCGCTCATTTCGTTGGGATTGAAAATGCGCGTTGGGTTTGTCTCAAGGATCTCGGGTGTCTCGGGAGAGGAAGCGGAGAGAAAAGCAGGTCTCGAGTGCGATGTCCTTTTCGCTTGAACTTGGCGACAGCTCGGGAACACTTGCCGTCCCATGAGCGAAGAATTTTTCCCCGGAATCCCCGTCATCCCCTTCGAAGGTTCGAAGTCGAAGAACCCTCTTGCCTTCAAGCACTACAACGCGGAAGAGCTGGTCGGCGGCAAGTCGATGCGCGAGCATCTTCGGTTCGCGGCGGCGTATTGGCACACGATGCGCAACGGTCTTGCGGATCCCTTCGGCGACGCCACGGCGGAGCGTCCCTGGGACGATGGCAGCGACTCGATCGAGAACGCGAAGCGCCGGGTCTGGGCGATGTTCGAGTTCATGCAGAAGTGCGGAATCGGCCACTACTGCTTCCACGACCGCGACGTCGCTCCGGAGATGAACGACTTGCAGGCCTCCAACGACGCTCTCGACGCCGTCGCCGACGAGCTGGAGAAGGCGCAGGGCGAGACCGGGATCAAGCTGCTCTGGGGCACCGCCTGCCTCTTCGCCCACAAGCGCTACAACCAGGGCGCGGGCACCTCGCCCTTCGCCGATGTCTTCGCCTACGCCGCCGCCCAGGTAAAGAAAGCCTTGGAAGTGACGCACCGTCTCGGAGGCGAGGGCTACGTGTTCTGGGGCGGGCGCGAAGGCTATGCGACCCTTTACAACACGGACATCAAGCGCGAGCTTTCCCATCTCGCCGCGTTGCTCCGGATGGCGGTGGAGCACAAGAAGAAGATCGGCTTCGCGGGGGACTTCTACATCGAGCCGAAGCCTCGCGAGCCTTCGACCCACCAGTACGACTCCGACGCGGCGGCCTGCCTCAATTTCCTGCGCGAGCACGGGCTGATGGGCGAGCTGAAGCTGAACATCGAAACGAACCACGCCACTCTGGCGGGCCACAGCATGATGCACGAGCTCGAGGTCGCCATCGCGGCCGATGCCCTCGGCTCGATCGACGCGAACACCGGCGACGAGCTCATCGGCTGGGACACCGACCAGTTTCCCACCGACATCTACCTGACCACGCAGATCATGCTTTGCGTGCTGCGGATGGGCGGCTTCACTTCCGGCGGTCTGAACTTCGACGCGAAGTGCCGCCGGGAGAGCTTCGAGCCGGTCGATCTCTTCCACGCCCACATCGGAGGAATGGACGCGTTCGCCCGCGGTCTCAAGATCGCCCATGCCATCATCGAGGACGGAAGGCTGGACGCCTTCAAGAAGGACCGCTACGCCTCCTTCGACACAGGCATCGGCGCGAGGATCGAATCGGGTGAAGCGAGCCTGGAGGAGCTGGAGGCCCATGCCCTGGCCCACGGCGAACCTGCCACGAAGAGCGGGCGGCAGGAGATGCTGGAAAATCTCATCAACGAGTTCCTCTGATTCTGGTCGGCTCGCCACGCCAACCACCGCCACCGACCTCCGCGTCGCCGTCGCAAGATGGTGGTCTTCCCCGCATCTTGTCGGGGAGGGCGGGGGCAGGGGCCGCACCGCCCCCGTTTTCGCACCGCTACTCGCCGGCCCCCGGCGTCAGGCTCGCGGACTCTACCTGAGGATCGGTCTCCTCGAGGCGGAAACGGGTCATGACGACGGAGTGTTTGTTCTCGTCGGGGGCGTATTTGATGTAGGTGGTGGCGAGGAAGGTTCCGTCGGGCAGGGTCTCCAGTCCGGAATAGCCGGTGTCCCGCCCAGCGTGGCTGTGGAGCAGCTTGATGCGGTATTGGCCTTCGCGTCCTTCGACGATGTCCTCGAAGCGTCCCACCCAGGCGACGAAATGGCCATGGGTCGGGTTGCTGCGGCCCTGGCCTTCGAGATCGGAGGCGGTGTCGCGCATCACCACGACAAGACGTCCGTCGGGCGCGTAGCGGGCATGGTGCCGGTGCCCGGTGAGGGCGTAGGGCAGTTCGCGGGCTTCGCTCCAGGTGGCGCCCTCGTCGTTGCTGGTGGCAAAGCGTCCGCGTCCCGATCCGTTGAAGCGCAGCAACATGAGGAGTGTTTTTCCGTCTAGAGAGCGAAATACGGCGGGCTGGGCCCAGCGCGTCGGCACCTCTACGACGACTCTCTCCGGGCTCCAAGTGAGGCCGCCGTCGAGCGACTCGGACTGCCACACCACGGGATCGACGTCCTTGCTGGCCTCGCTCTCGGGGTTGCGTCGGTCGCACCACATGACGAGTCGCTTGCCGCCGTCGAATTCGAGGATGGTCTTGGGCGGGCATTCGGCCGCGAGCCCGGTGTCCTGCATTTCGGTCCAGGTGCTGCCTCCGTCCTCCGAATAGGATTGTCGGAGCCGACCGGGAAAGTTCTGTCCGCCGAAGACGAAGAGCCGTTCCCGTCCCTGCGGATCGACGAGGCGGTGGACCGTCGGTGTGGTGACTCGGACTTCAGTCCAATCGGGCGGGACGGGCAGGGGATCGGTCCAGGTCAGGCCGGCGTCGTCGCTGCGCGCGAGCGGGCCGAGGTAGCCGGCATGGTTGATCGCCCAAGCGGCGAAAAGGGTTTGTCCGTCGGGCATGAGCACGGTATCGACGTGGCCTTGGTAGGTTTCGGGAGTGCCCCGGGCCACGAAGGAGTGCCGGTCTGCGTCGCCGGAGATGTCGACGGTGGGGATGCCGAGAAGGGGCTCCGCCTCGGGAATCTCGCCGGTCGGCAGCTCGCGCCCGCTCCAGACGGCGAGCCCGTAGTAGCCGAAGGTGACGATGTCGCCGGTACCGACCGCCTTCTGCCACGCGGTGCAGAGATTGCCGTTCTTCGAGGGAGACACCGCGTAGGCGTGGAAGGGCGCGGTCTCGACCGGCTCGAAGCCCTGGCGGCGCAATTCCTCCGCCTGGCTTTTGTCGCCTTCGGCCGGAGTGATGGCAACGACGAAGCCGGGAAGGAAAACTTCGAAGCGGGTTTCCTTGATCGAGGATCTCCAGAAGGTGCGGTGCGCCTCGAAGAGGTCGGGCCAGCGGGCGAGGACGTAGTCGCGGTCGGACCATGCCTTCGCGCCGTCGTTTCTCTCGGCGGCGTCGCCCCCGTCGAGCGGTCGCAGGGCCTCGCTATCGAAGGCAACGGCGTCGGGCGGGGAGGGGGAAAAAGCGAGAACGAGGGCGATGGCAAGAGCGAGCCTGCGGGCGGCGGGGATCGGGGAAAGGGGGCGCTGTATCGGAACGGGTTTCATGAAACATTCTTTCCCGCGAGGGGACGCGCCGTCAATGCCGTGTTTCCGGGCGCTGCGGTCCGTAATGGGCCTTGCCGAGGGGCCGCGTTTCGCGCAAAATCGCCTTGGCCCCGAGGCGGATCCATGCTTAGGGTACCTGTCGGGTCCGGGTTCCGCCGCCTTTTTCCGAAATGCAGACACTCGCCATCGCCCTCGGCACGATCGTCCTCTATTTGATCGCCTACCACACCTACGGGCGTTGGTTGGCGCGGAAGATCTT
>SLGN01000687.1 GCA_007123695.1 Verrucomicrobiales bacterium | reverse complement strand
CTTCGCCCAGATCGGCAGCGGCGGCTACTCCACCGGGGCCGCCACCGGCACCCTCTCGCTCGCCATCGACGGCGGCGACCTCGTGATGCGCGCCGGGGCCGGCGCCGCCGACTTCGCCCAGGTCGGGCACGGGGGTCTCGGGGCCACCGGCAGCCACGGCGGCGGCATCGACGAGGGCAAGATCAACGTCGCGGTGCGCGGCGGCAGCATCCTCATGAACGCCGGCGGGGGCGAGGACGCCTACGTCCACATCGGCCACGGTGGCGTCGGCGCGCTCGGCAGCCACCTCGGCGACATCTGCGTCAATGCCGACGGCACCATCACGATGAACAACGGTCTCCAGGGAGCGGGCCTCCGCGCCTACGCCCAGATCGGCCACGGCGGTTTCGGCGCTGCCGGCAACCATGCGGGCGAGGTCATCGTCTCGAGCGGAGTCTTCGGCGCTGGAGGCATCGAGATGCGGGGTGGCGCGGGCGACGACCAGTACGTCCAGGTCGGCCACGGCGGCACCAACGCCTCGGGCGATCTGGCGGGCCGCGTCTTCGTCGTCTCCAACAATGGCGGAAACCTCGTCATGAGCGGTGGTGCCGGCTCCGGCACCTACGCCATGATCAGCCACGGCGACGGCCACGGGACCTATGGCGACTTCGGCAGCGGCACCACCGGCGGCACCCGCCAGGGCGGCATCCAGACCTTCGTCGACGGCGACGCCATCCTCAACGCCGGCAGCGGGGCGAACAGCAACGTCCATCTCATCCACCGCACCAACGACAGCGGGGGCCTCAACAACGTCAACTACCTCGGCGGCAACGGCTACCAGTACATCGTCAACGGCGACGAACTCGGCAACGCGAGCGGCGGGAACGTCCTCGCCCGGGAGAACGAGAGCACCATCATTTCCGGCAACTTCGGCACCGGGAACATCGTCGTGACGAATTTCGGCGATGTCACCTACAACGATCCGATTCTGCCCGCGCCCGAATTCGTCGACCACGTCTTCAGCTTCATTTTGATGTCGACGGGCAACCTCGCTTTCGAGCGGGGCTTCCAGAACGCCGGCACCGGAGTCGTCGCCCTTGTCGCGGGCTGGGACGGTGTCCAGGACGTCTCGTCGGTGAACTTCAACAACGGGATCTGCAGCCCCGAGATCATCCCCGGGGCCATCGACTTCAACGACTGCGGACGCTGGGGACAGAACGGCGGTGTTCTCACGATCGGCAGTTCGACGCAGACCGACGGGATCGCCGTGGGCAGTCGCCAAGGCTCCACCATCCTCCGCGGCCACCGCATCGACATCGTCGGCGGTTCCGGCGCGAACGCCTACACCCAGATCGGCTTCCGCGGCGACGGCAGCGGGGACATCACCGGGGCCATCGACGTGCAGGCGAAGAGCGGCGGCATCCATCTCGCCTCCGGAGCCGGCAACGGCGCCTTCACCCAGATCGGCCACGGCGGGCGCGGATCGACCGCGGCGACGATCGACGCCAACATCAACATCAGCTTCTGCGAAGCCGGCGACGTGAGCCTGACCGCCGGCGGCGTCAACGCCTACTCGATGATCGGGCACGGCGGCAACGAACTCACCGCCGGGGCCGGGGGATGGAACGGCAACATCATGATCGCGAACGCGGTGAACGTCTCCCTGCAGGGCGGCACCGGCACCGACTCCGGCGTCCAGATCGGCCACGGCGGTCGCCAGTCGACGGCGGTGACGAGCGGGAACATCGAGATCGAGGGTTCCGGCGACCTCAGCGTCGTCGGCGGCGGGGGCAACCGCGCCTTTGCCCTCGTGGGCCATGGCGGTCGCAACCACGAGGGCGACCGCAGTGGCCACCTCGACCTCGACTTCGGGGGGGGCGCGTCCCTCGCCGCAGGCACAAATGCCGATACCTACGCCCAGATCGGCCACGGGATCCGCGTCGAGGCTGGCGGGGCCACCGGCGACGTCACCCTGCGCACTGTCGGCGACATCACCATGACCGCCGGCCTCGCGCTGGCCTCCGCCCAATCCAGTCGCTACGTCATGATCGGCCACGGAGGCATCACCGGCAGCGGAGACATCTCCGGGAACGTCACCGTCGAAAGCACTGCCGGCGGCATCACCGCCACCGGCGGCACCAGCGGAGACAACAATTTCGTCCAGATCGGTCACGGAGGCCGCATCATTCGCGGCAACCACGGCCTCGTCGATGCCGACGGCAACGCCACCGAAACCGTCCGCGTCGCCGCCGCCAACGACATCGTCTTCGCCGGCGGGCTCGGGGCGCGATCCCACGCGCTCATCGGCCTTGGTGGCAGCGACTCCAATGCGACCGCAGGCCTCCGCGGCATGGCCGCCAACGTCGAGGTCGAGTCCTCGCTCGGCAGCATCCTCTTCACCGGCGGCAGCGGCGACCGCGCCTTCGCCCAAATCGGGAACGGCGGGATCGACACCGCCGGCGACCACCGGGGCGACATCTCCGTGACCGCCGCCCGCGAGATCGAGTTCCTCGCCGCGAACTGGAGCGGCAGCAACATGGGCTATATCCAGATCGGCCACGGTGGACGCAACTCGCCGGGCAACCACAGCGGGGCGATCACCGTCACCGCCGGCGCCGGCGGCGTGGATGGCGGGCTGCGCTTCCGGAGCGGCTCCCACAACACCGACCGCTACGCCCAGCTCGGCCACGGCGGGCGCCTCGCCCGCGGGATCCATAGCGGGGACATCACCGTGACCGCTCTCGACAACGTCTTCTTCGAGGGCATCTCCACGGGCGCCGCTCAAAACTACGTGCAGCTCGGCCACGGCGGCAACGAGGCGGGCGTCCTCGGGGCCGGCCCTGGCGAACAGGGCAACAGCGGCGACATCACCGTGGTCTCGAGCGGCGGAGATATCGACTTCCGCCGTCCCGGCACCGCCAGCAACGCCGGCAACAACAACTACCTGCAGCTCGGCCACGGCGGCTTCGCCACCGGGGGCGACCACAGCGGCGACATCGTCGCCATCGCCGAGGGGCTGCTCCGCTTCCGCAGCACCAACACCACCACCGGCAACCACATCGGCGGCTACGTCCAGCTCGGCCACGGCGGACGCGAGGCCACAGGCAACCATAGCGGCGACATCACCGCACGGGCCGTCAACGGCAACCTGGAGTTCCGCCCCGGCGGCAGCGGCGGCGTGAACCTGATCGAGGTCGGCGGCGAGGACGTCAACTTCGCCGGGGCCTACCGCTACGCCCAGCTCGGCCACGGCGGGGCCTTCGCCGCAGGCACCCATAGCGGCGACATCCGCGCCGAGGCGGGAGGCAACATCACCTTCACCCCCCTCACTAGCGCCCGCCCCAGCTTCGGCGGCTACGCCCAGCTCGGCCACGGCGGGCTGGAGGCCTCCTCGCCGACGGGGCACAGCGGGAACATCACCGCGATCGCCGGCGGCGCGATTTCCTTCATCGCCAACCAGGCCACCGGCACGGGAGTGGAGCCCTCGCGCGACGCCTACGCCCAGATCGGGCACGGCGGAGCCGGCGCCCTCGGCAGCCACAGCGGCAACATCGCCGTGCTCGCCAGCGGCAACTACAACTTCCAGCGCGGTCTGAACTCCGAGCGAGGCTACGCCCAGATCGGCCACGGCGGCCATGGGGCCGTCGGCAACCACAGCGGCCGCATCGCGGTGGCCAGCACCGGCGGACGCATCCGCTTCCAGGGGCGCGGGGAGTCCAACCAGTCCACCGAAGCCTACGTCCAGCTCGGCCACGGCGGCTACGCCGCCGCCGGCGACCACGAGGGCGACATCATGGTGCGGGTGGCCAACGACGTCCTCTTCGAGTCGATGCGCGGGGCCAGCTCGGGTTCCTACGCGCAGCTGGGCCACGGCGGGATGCTCGCCGAGGGCAACCACAGCGGCGACATCGCCCTGAGCAGCCAGATCGCGGGCGATTTCGACGATGTCGCCGACTTCAGCGGCGACGGCAGCTTCGACACCCTGACCTTCAGCGAGGGCACCAGCGGGGAGGGCATCCTCTTCGTCGCCGGCAACTTCGACGCCCCCGCCCACGACTCCTACGCCCAGCTCGGCCACGGCGGGCGCCTCGCCCGCGGCAGCCACAGCGGGGACATCGAAGTCGATTCGCTGCGCCAGATCCGCTTCGTGGCCGGCCAGACCGGCCTGCGCAACTACGCGCAGCTCGGTCACGGCGGCAGCGACGCGGCGATCCTCGGCGGCGGCCCCGGCACCACCGGCAACACCGGCGACATTTCGGTGGTCTCCCGCATCGGCGTGGCCGAGTTCCGCTGGACCGGCGCGAGTGTCGCCACCAGCGACGGAACCTATGTACAGCTCGGCCACGGGGGCTATTTGAGCGCAGGCGGCCCGGCGGCAGGGGGCGACCATGATGGTGACATCTTCGTCTCCTCCAGCGGCAACCTGATGTTCCGCAGCACCACCGGGGGCACCACCGCGGCGGGCACCACCTCCGAGGGCAACTACGTGCAGCTTGGCCACGGCGGTCTGCGCTGGGCCGGCGACCATAGCGGGGACATCGCCGCCCGCTCCGAGACCGGCACCATCGTCTTCACCGCAGGCAACAACCAGAACAGCCATCCCGACACCGTCATCCCCTCCGAGGGCGGCCCCGACCGCTACGCCCAGCTCGGCCACGGCGGCGGCTTCTCCGTCGGCAGCCACACCGGCGAGATCAGCGTCCTCGCCGAGGGCAACCTCCAGTTCCTCGCCGGGCGCAACCCCCGCAGCTACGCCCAGGTCGGCCACGGCGGGCAGGGCGCGAGCGGAGGCGCCAGCGGCGGCATCCGCGTCGGCTCGCGCGCCGGCAGCATCGACTTCCGCTACTCCATGGACGGCACCAGCAGTTCCAACACCAACGATACCCCGGGCCTCGGCAGCTACTCCCAACTCGGGCACGGCGGCTACGACTTCACGGGCGACGCCAGCGGCGACATTGTCGTCCGGGCCGGCAACAGCATCCTCGTCCGCGCTCCCCGCGGCAATCTCCCGACCGGACACCTCGGCAGCTATGCCCAGATCGGCCACGGCGGATTCCGCTCCGAAGGGAATCAGAGCGGCAGCATCACCGCCACCGCCGGGATCGGGGGAAGCTTCTCCGACATCTTCGACCTCAACCGCGACGGCAGCCTTGATGCGGTCGACATCGTCTCCACCGGGAATGGCATTCTCCGTGTCCTCAGCGGGGCGGGAGGCGCCGACCGCTACGCGCAGATCGGCCATGGCGGCAGCTCCGCCATCGGCAGCTTCGGCGCGGTCGACGGCGACGGTAACGCCCTCGACACCCTGTCGGTGGCCTCGCGCGGCAACCTCACCGTGCAGTCGCGGGGCGGCACCCGGGGCTACGCCCAGATCGGGCATGGCGGCAGCAGCGCGTCCGGCCCGCGCGGTGGGGTGGCGAACATCCTTGTCGAGAGCACCGAAGGCAGCGTGATCGCCCTCGGCAACACCGGCACCACCGCCTACGCCCAGATCGGCCACGGCGGGCAAGGTTTCGCCGGCGACCACCTCGGCGACATCTCCGTCCTCGCCGCAGAGCACGTCACCTTCACCGCCACCCAATCGAACACCAGCACCGGAGGCTCCGGCTACGCACAGCTCGGCCATGGCGGCATTGCCGGCTCCGGCGACCACAGCGGCAACATTCTCGTGCGAGCTGGCCTCGGCGGCGTCGAGGGCGACATCACCTTCACCGCCGGCAAGGGCACCGACCGCTACGCCCAGCTCGGCCACGGCGGACGCAGCGCGAGCGGCGCCCGCAGCGGCGACATCGACGTCGCCGCCTGGGGTTCGGTCAGCTTCCTCGGCGGCGACTTCCGCAACTCGAATGCCGTCAACTCCGGCGAGCTGGCTGCGGCGGCGATCGCCGGGGACGGCGCCGCCGCCCAGATGCGCCTCAGCAGCAGCGCCTTCGGCAGCCAGGTCGAGCGCGGTAGCGTACTGATCACCTTTAGCGACCCCGCCCAGCCGCAATACGCCGAGATCACCGACGACCTCGACGGCAACCTGCTCGACTTGGACGGCAACATCGTCGGCTCGATCAACTACGGCAACGCCTCCGCCACCTTCGACGTCGCCGTGGCCAACTCCGGCAGCACTTCGGCCTCGACCTTCAACTCGGCCAACTTCAGCCGCGCCTATGCACAGCTCGGGCACGGTGGCCACAACGCCGGCGGCAGCGGCAACATCGGCGACATCACCGTCGATGCCGGGGTCGGAGGCATCGAGGGCGACGTGGTCTTCCGTGGCGGCGCGGCCTCCGAGAACTTCGCCCAACTCGGCCATGGCGGCTGGCGCGGCACGGGTTCGCACAGCGGCAACATCACCGTCCTCTCTCTCGGCGATGTTCTTGTCCATGGAGGCGGAGGCAACGTCAACACCGTCCGTCGCTGGAGCTACGCGCAGATCGGACACGGGACCTGGGAGAGCGGGGCCGGCAACCTCTCGGGCAATATCGACGTGCGGGCGGGCGGCCTTCTCGACATCGTCGCGGGAGGCGGCAGCGATTCCTCCGCCGTGATTGGGCACGGGGGACGGAGCGCCACCGGCGACGCCGTCGGCTCCATTTTCGCAAGCGGCCAGGCGGGAGTCAATCTCATCAGCGGACAGAACGTTCCCAACGGACTCGGCGGTGAACGCGGCGGGCCCGAAACCTACGCCCAGATCGGTCATCACGGCGTCCGGGCCGTCGCCGGAAACAACCTCTACGACGGAAACATCACCGTGACCAGCGGTGCGGCGCTCAATCTGTCGGGCGGAACCCGCCAGAACGCCTACGCTCTGATCGGTCATGGCGGCCGCAACAACCAAGGTACCCGGATCGGCGACGTCGTCGTCACCGCCCAGGGCGACATTCTCGCCGAGAGCGGCAGCGCTCTGCGCGCCTTCACCCAGATCGGCCACTCGACCAACGTCGACAGCGGGGCCATCGCCGCACCGAAGTCCGGAGATGTCGTCGTGACCAGCCTCGGCGGGAGCATCGCCTTCCTCGCCGGCAGCGGCAACAATGCGTACTCCCGCGTGGGCCACGGCGGCCTCAACAGCGCGGGCGTCCATTCCGGCGCGATCGGCGTCTCCGCCGCCGGCGACATCGACCTCATCGGCTCCGACCTGAACTCCAACAACCGCCACGCCCAGATCGGCCACGGCGGCCGCCAGGCCAACGGATCCGTCGAGAACGCCGTCATCGTCGTCAACGCCGGCGGAGCGATCACGGTAGAGGCGGGAGGCACCGAGAACTACGCCCAGATCGGCCACGGCGGCTTCAATGCCCTCACGCTGCCGGTGACCAACTCCGGCATCACCCTGAACGCAGCCCCGGGAGCGGGAGGCGGCGACCTCACCGTCCGCGGCGGCATCACCAACTCCTACGCCCAGATCGGCCACGGCGGCGAGCGGGGCTCGGGAGCCTGGTCGGGCAACATCGCGATCCTGACCGCTCCGGGAGGTGCCATCTCCCTCGCGGGCGGCAGCAGCGGCAACAACGCCTTCGCCATGATCGGCCACGGCGGCATTCTCGCCGACGGTGCCAAGAGCGGGAACATCTTCCTCAACGTCGATCCCTTCACCCTTGATCCGGTCATGGGCGGCCCCGTCACCGTCGCCGGCGGCACCGGCACCCGCGCTTTCGCCCAGCTCGGGCACGGCGGCTTTGGCAACATCGAAGCCCGAGGGTCCGGTGACACCTCCGGCAGCATAGCGATCTTCTCGACGGACGCGGTCGGCCTTCAGGGCGGCACCGCCGTGGACACCTACGCGCAGATCGGTCACGGAGGCCGCGACCTCGACGCCAACCACGGCGAGAACGGCGACATCCTCTTCGTGGGCGCGCTCGGCGGTGTCTTGGTCGGAGGCGGCACCGGCACGCGCTCCTACGCCCAGCTCGGCCACGGTGGCCACACCGTCACCGGCGACCACCGGGCGGGTGCGATCTTTGTCAACGTGAACCCCTTCGACGGCTCCCTGACCGGGGGAGGCTCGGTCGAGGTGCTCGCCGGTACAGGATCGCAGGCCTACGCGCAGATCGGCCACGGCGGCGTCGCGGCCGAAGGCGCGATCGCGAACGCCTCCGTCGTGGTGAGCGCGGCAGACTCGATCCGCGTCGTCGCCTCCGCGACGCAGGAGTCCTACGCTCAGATCGGGCATGGTGGCTTCAACGCTCTCAGCTTCACCGTCGCGAACTCCGACATCTTCCT
>SLGN01000301.1 GCA_007123695.1 Verrucomicrobiales bacterium | reverse complement strand
CGCTTCCCCATCCTCGCCAGCGGCTTCCAAGAGGAACTCGCCGAACTCGAGGACTCTTGAGGTCAGTGCGCAAGACCGTAACAAAGCTCGTGAGAGCTTCAACCCGCAGCCAGAGCATGGCCATGTGGAATCGGCAGCTTGCCGAGGTGAAGAAGGGCATCCTCCGCATCCTCCTGGAGCATTCCCACGTCCGGGAGCGGCTGCGGGAGGCCGGTTGAGCGGGTGAGCGGGTGGAGGAAAAATCCCGTGGGGAATTGGGTTCGACCGCTGGCGGAACGGGGAAATGGCGCTACACTGCCCGCCTTTCCCCCGCTCCATCCATGGCCAAAGCCCCCCAGAACGCGATCTCCCCGACCCGGGAGGAGAACTTCCCCGAATGGTACCAGCAGGTCGTCCGCGCCTCGGATCTCGCCGAGAACTCCGAGGTGCGCGGCTGCATGGTCATCAAGCCCTGGGGCTACGGCCTCTGGGAGCTGATCCAGCGCCAGCTCGACGAATGGTTCAAGGCGACCGGCCACAAGAACGCCTACTTTCCCCTGCTCATCCCCGTCAGCTATTTGGAGAAGGAGGCGACCCACGTCGAGGGCTTCGCCACGGAATGCGCCGTCGTCACCCACCACCGCCTCGAGCTGAAGGACGGCAAGATGGTCCCCGCCGGAGAGCTGACCGAACCCTACGTGATCCGCCCGACCTCCGAGACGATCATCGGCGCGGCCTTCGCCCGCTGGGTGCAGAGCTACCGCGACCTGCCGCTGCTGATCAACCAGTGGGCCAACGTGATGCGCTGGGAGATGCGCCCGCGCCTCTTCCTGCGCACGGCCGAGTTCCTCTGGCAGGAGGGCCACACCGCCCACGAGACGGCCGAGGAGGCGATGGAGGAGACCACGAGGATGCACGAAGTCTACGAGCGCTTTCTCACGGACCACCTCGCCGTCCCGGTCATCGCGGGCGAAAAGACCGAAGCCGAGCGCTTTCCCGGCGCCCTCAACACCTTCACCGTCGAAGCGATGGTGCAGGACCGCAAGGCGATCCAGGCGGGCACCTCGCACTTCCTCGGGCAGAACTTCTCGAAGGCGGCCGGGATCGAGTTCGAAGGGCGGGAAAGCCGCCGCGAGTTCGCTTGGACGACGAGCTGGGGCGTCAGCACCCGGCTCATCGGGACGCTGCTGATGGCGCATTCGGACGACGACGGCCTCGTGTTGCCCCCGCGCGTCGCCCCGACCCAGGTCGTGATCCTGCCGGTCACGCCCAAGCCGGAGCACGAAGGGCCCGTCCTCGAGGCCTGCGAACGCCTCGCCGCCGAGCTCGGACAACAGCGCCTCCACGGCGACCCCGTGCGCGTCGAGATCGATCGGCGCGACCTCGGCGGCGGGGTGAAGAACTGGGAATGGATCAAGAAGGGCGTCCCGCTGCGCCTCGAGATCGGGCCCCGCGACCTCGAGAGCGGCTCCGTCGCCCTCGCCCGGCGCGACCGAGGTCCCAAGGAGAAGCAGTTCCTGCCCCTCGCCGAGGTCGTCTCGGGGATCGAGGCGACCCTTCAGGAAATCCAGGACGGGCTGCTCGCCCGCGCCCTCGCCTTCCGCGAGGAGCACACCGTCGAGATCGCCTCGATGGACGAATTCCGCAAATTCTTCACCCCCGCCAAGGCCGACAAGCCCGAGATCCACGGCGGCTTTGCCCTCGTCCACTGGGCCGGCAGCGCCGAGGACGAGGAGGCGCTGCAGCAGGAGCTGAAGGTGACGGTGCGCTGCATCCCGAAGGACCCCGCCCTGCGCGGCGGCCCCGGCACCTGCGTCCTGACCGGCAAGCCGGCCGAAGGCCGGGTCGTCTTTGCGAAGAGCTATTGACCGCTAACGCAGCAGCTCGTCGAGCGCCTGCATCAGGACGCCCTCGACCTCGGGGGCTACGTTGGTCGAGCTGGGCTGGGTCTCGTAGCCGCCCTCGTCGTAGGAGATCTCGGTGCCGATGTAGCCGGGCCCTCCGTCGCCGTAGGCGGCCATGCAGATGATGCGGTCGGGATGCGACTCCTGCGCGGCGAGCTGGTATTCGACGAAGAGCTCGCCGGGAAAATGGAGGATGTCGACCGGGCCGAGGCGCAGGTTCGACAGCTCGATGCGGTGCCCCGCCTTGGTCCGCAGCAGGTAGGAAAGCTTGCCGGCTGCGGCGAGGCGGCTCGTGTCGGGCAGGCTCTCGTCGGCGAGGGTGGCGCGCAGGGCGGTCTCGTCGAGGTGGTCGGGCACGGGCAGGGACACGGGGACGACGCGCCATTCCACCTGCGAGGGCTCCAGCGGGCGGCGCTCCGTCGCCTCCCAGGCGCGGCGCATCCCGTCGGCCATGCGGTCGGTCAGGATCACGCGCAGCTCGGGGGTGCCGTCGTTGTATTTGCCCGCCGCGATGTTGCCCGCTCCGCCGTTGAAATGGACGAGCGGCAGCCCGCTGCGCTCTTTCTCGATCCTCGACCGGGCGATTCCGACGAACTCGCTGGTGACGTCGCCCTCGCCGAAGAAGCTCTGCGGATGGGTGGCGTAGTAGCTGAGCGAGGCGATGGGATCTTCGCCGTCGAAGAAGGTCACCATCTTCAGCTCGGGATCGATGACGCCCTCGGGCGCGGCGATGGCCTCTTCGACACGGGTGGCGCTGAGTTCGTAGCCCTGGCGCCGCGCCGCCTTGATCAGGCGCGAGAGGATCGGCTCGGGGATGCGGTAGGAGCTCGAACGGGCGATGGCGACCTTGCCGTCGGGCCCGAGGAGTCGGCGGTTCGAGGCGACCTTCTCGACCTCGGCGACGCCGGTGCCGAGGTGGGTCACGGGCCGGGCCGAGCCGAGGGATTCCCGCAGGGCCGCGGAGGTCGCGGCGATGGTGCGGTGGAGAAAGGCGTCGTCCTGCCGCAGCCCGCCGAGTCCGGCCTCCTTCGCGATGGCTTCGGCGCCGAAGTCGCAGCGGGGCCCGTCGTGCTGGTGGACGACCTGCACGGCGACGCGGCCGGGCGAGGTCCCGGCGGCCTCGGCGAGGGCCTCGCGCCAGGCGTCGTGGCCTTGGTTCGCGATCACGATGAAATCGACCGAGCAGAGAACGATCGGCTCGCCCGCCCCGAGCAGGACGATCCCCTTGGCGAAAAGCGGGTCGGTGATGCTGCGGGTCTTGGCGTAGGCGACGGGGCTGCCGATGGGCGGGGTCGCGTCGGCGGAAAAGACCGCGAGCCGCAGCCCGGACCCTTCCTCGGAGGCCACCGCAGGCGGCATCGCCGCGAGGGCCGAGGCGACGAGGAGCAAGGCGGCGAGGAAGGAAGGTTTCGCGAGTCTCTGGATGTTCATGGCTGCGACCAGTCTGCGCCAAGGGTGCGGGGTCTGGCAATCCCGCATCGGCGCGCTTTTCGCCGCGTTTGCGCAAGGTCCGTCGGGGGTCCGGGCAAACGGGGCGGGCTCAGGCAAGCTGCGCGGCGATGGGATCGGCGAGAGCCTTTCCCTCGCGGGTGAGGACGATGCGCCCTCCGCGCAGTTCGATCCAGCCGGTCCCGGCGAGCCGGGCGACGGCGTCTTCGTCGGCGGCGAGTTCGCGGGGGGCGCCCTCGCGGGTGCGCAACTGCATCGCCAGCGCCTCGAGCCGACGCTCCTCCGCGCCGAGGGTTTCGAACTCGATGCGCGGGTCGATCCCGGCGTCGAGGGCGCGCACATAGCCTGCGGTGTCGGGCAGGTTCCGCCAGCGGCGGCCGTCGAGAGTGGAAACGGCGCCGGGCCCGAGCCCGAGGTAGTCGGCGCCCGACCAATAGGCCCGGTTGTGCTTCGACTCGAAGCCGGGACGGGCGTAGTTGGAGATCTCGTAGTGGAGGTAGTCGGCGGCGGCGAGACGGTCGGCGGCGAGGTGGAAAAGTTCGGCGTCGCGGTCCTCGTCGCTGTCGAGCTCGCCCTGCCGGTGCCGGTCGAGAAACTCGGTATCCTCCTCGTAGGTGAGGTTGTAGGCGGAGACATGCTCGGGCGCGAGCGCCACGGCCCGGTCGAGGTCGGCCAGCCAATGGGCGCGGCTTTGTCCGGGGATGGAGAACATGAGGTCGATGCTGAGATTGGCGAAGCCCGCTCCCCGCAAGGTGTGGAACGCAGCCTCGGCATCGGCGGGCGAATGGTCGCGGCCCAGGGTCGCGAGCACGTCCGGCTCGAAGGACTGCACGCCGAGGCTGATCCGGTCGGCCCCGCCCTCGCGCAGCAGCTCGGCCTTGGCCGCATCGAAAGTCGCCGGATTCGCCTCGACGGTCCATTCCTCGACTTGGGAGAGGTCGAGGCGCTGCGCGAGTCCGGACATGAGCCGGCGCAGCAGCGCGGGGCTGAGCAGGCTCGGGGTGCCGCCGCCGAAGAAGACGGTGCGGGGCGCGAACCCGCTCCCCCGGAGCTCGGCCTCGGCCAGCACCGCATCGACGAAGGCCCGGTTGGCGAGCTTGCCGGGGGTGTGCTTGTAGAAGCCGCAGTAGGGGCAGATCCGTCGGCAGAAGGGAATGTGCAGATAGAGATGCACGGCGGGACGGGCTTCCTCGTTGCTCAGCGGGGGCCGCCGAGGTCCTCGAGGACGTAGCGGAATCCGTAGAAGGCCTCGCGAGCGTCGGCCGGGACGGGGTTCCGGTAGGCGGCGGCGAGGACCTCGCGCTCGGAGGAGTTCCAGCCGCCGCCGCGGACGACGCGGAGGCCTTCGTCGGTGTCGCTGTAGAAATCCTCGACCCACTCCCAGACGTTGCCGGCGAGGTCGTAGAGGCCTTCGGGAGAGGGGCCGAAGCTCCCGACCGGTGCGGAGGTCTCGAAGCCGTCGGTGTAGTCCGGAATCACGCTGCCGCCGAGGTAGCCGCTCGCGGAAAGGTCGGCGAAATTGCCCGAATCCGGCGGCGGAGGCCATTCCTCGCCCCAGGGAAAGGCGCCGTCGCCCGCCTGGCTGCGCTGCTCGGGGCTCGAACCCGTCTCGCCGACCAACCCGACGAATCGGCTCCACTCGAGGTCGGTGGGCAGGCGGTAGCGCTGCCACGGTCGGATGCGCCCGAGACTGCGCTCGCGCTCGGTCAGCCATTCGCAGAAGGCGACGGCGTCGTCGTAGCCGATGCCTGCGGCGGGGAAGTTCAAACCCGCTGCGGAGGTGGCGGGGTCGATGTAGACGCCGCGGTCGCTCAAGTAGGCGAGGTAGGATCGCGAAGGCGTCTCGGTGGAGGCGACGAGAAGCCCGCCCACCGGGACCATGGCCATGCCGAGGCTGTTGGTCCAGGTTTCCCCGAAGACGGGAGAGTCGTCGCGATCCAGCGCCACGACGAGATCCTGCGGCTCGACGCCGGAGAGGGTGCCCATGGCGACGGCGGTGCTGTAGCCCTCTTTGTGGAGTTCGAGCTCGAAGTCGCCGAGGCGGAGCCCGTCGAGCACTGCGGGAGTTTCGCCGAGGCGGACTCCGTTGTGGAAGACTTCGGCGCCGCTCGGCTCGGTGTTGAGGACGAGGACCCCGGTCTCGCCGCTGATCTCGAGGCCGAAGGAATCGCTGCGGCCGAGGGAGGGGTCGCGGAAGGGGCGGTAGTATTCGCCCTCGCCGAGATGGCCGGTTTCGCGGTCCTTCGCCGCGAGCCAGTCGCTGAACTGCCAGAGGGCGCGGTCCTCCGCCACCTGGACGACGCCGTTGACCCCGCCGCGCGGCATCTCGATGCCGGTCTCGTCGAGAAACTGGTCGAACAGCCCCACGCCGACCATCTCGGCGGATCGATGGCGTCCGTCCTCGGCGGGGACGAACTCGACGCCGAGCGAGTTCGTCCAAGGCTCGCCGGGCCGGGGGCCTTGGTCGGGCCGGAGCACGGCGTTGACGACCTGGGTGCCCTCGCGCACTTCGCCCTCGTGGCGATAGTCCCGGTAGCCGTCGCGCCGCAGCACGAGTTCGACGGGACCGACCTCGAGGTCGAGCAGCTTGGTCTCGGTCACGCCGATCTCCTCCCCGTCGAGGTAGACGCGGGCGGCGGAAGGGTGGCTGGTGATCTTGACCCGGCCCCGCACGATCTCGGCGAGGATGGGCTTTCCGTCGGCGGCGGGCGTTTCCGGCTCCTCGGCGGGATCGGGCGGGGAAGGCTCGGGAGCGGGCGGCGCGGAGGTGTCGCCGTCGCCGGGGGGCTCGGGTGTCCGTTCGGCGGGAGCGTCGCCCGGCGCCTCGGATCCGGGCTGCGTCTCGGGAGGTTCGGGCGGGGCGGGGTCGTCCGCCTTTTCCTCCGGGGTCGGCGCGACGGGCGCGATCCCCGTGTCCGGCGGGCGCAGCCCCGATCCTTCGATCCCCTTGCCCCGGATCTTGTCGGCGAGGAGCGGTCCGTGCTCGTCGAAGAAGGACCGGTTGTCGAGCCAAAGCCAGTAGCCGCCGCCGGCGAGCAGCGAGAGCAGCCCGAACACGGCGAGGAAGCCGAAGGCGGCGGGCAGCAGGCTGCGTTTCGGCTCGGGCGCCTTCCACTGGGCCGCGCAGACCGCGCCGAGCGCGCGGGCCAGGTCGCGTCCCGAGTCGAAGCGCTTGCGCGGATCGGGCGAGCCCGCCCGGCAGATCACCGCGTTGAGGGCGCGCCATTCGTCGCGGTTGACGCTCGGAGGGATCTCGAGATTGGTCGGCAGCTCGGGGAAGTCGAGGCGGTCCTTGCCCGTGTGCATCTCGTAGAGCACCATGGCGAGGGAGTAGAGATCGGCCGACTCGGTGCCGGGCCCCTCGGGCGGCATGTAGCCCTCGGTCCCGACGAAGGTCCGCTGGCCCGAGGTGGCGACCAGCCCGACGTCGGCGAGCTTGGGCTGCCCCTGGACGAAGATGATGTTCGACGGCTTGACGTCGCGGTGGATCAGCCCGGCCTCGTGCAGGTGGCCGAGGGCTTCGGCCAGGGCGATGCCGAGATCGACGCATTCGCGGGGCGAGCTCACGGTGCGGCGGCGCAGGTCGGAGGAAAGCGTGCGCGGCCGGTAGGACTCGACCCCGGTCTCGACGGGCTCGCCGCTCACCGAGTCGGCCAGCTCCATCGCGTAGTAGTAGAAGCCCCCCGCGTCGTCGCGCCCGACGTGCAGCACGGAGACGAGCCCGGGATGGTTCTGCGAGACTTTCTCGTAGCGCTGGATGCCCTCGAACTCGCGCTCGAAGGTGCGCTCGTACTCGAAGTCCTCGCGACGCACCACTTTCACCGCCCGGTACATGCCGGTGACGGTGCGGGCAAGGTAGACCTCTCCGTAGGCTCCTCCGCCGATGCGGGCGAGGATCTCGAAGTTCGGAATCGGGGGGGTGTCGGGAGACTTCGCGATAGTGGAAAGTAAACGCTTGGCAGCCTCTTTTCCACAGGAGAAACTCCCTCTTCCCTATCCCGCCGCGCAGGAGTCCGCCGTCGCGGACCGGGCCGCCGCCGCTTCGCCGAGGACGCGGTCGCGCGGTCCGGGCTGGGGCAGGCTCTCGTGGACGACGATCTCGAACACGGTGTCGGCGGGGATCTCCACCCCGTCCCACCCGGCGGCCTGGAGCTGCTCGACCTCGGGGTCGATGCCGTGGGCGCGGTGCCCGAAGCCCCATCCCCCGTAGGTGAAGCGGGTCTCCACCTCGTTGGGACAGGTGTCGGAAAAGAGGCCGAGATGGCGCGCCCCGTAGAAAAGCTCGTTGCTGCCGTTGAATCCGTAGGGGGCGCTGCCCTGGACGCTGCGCAGGCTGGCCCGCTGGACGGGGGCGAAGACCCGCTCGCCGGTGTCGAGCCGCCGGATCGAAACCCAACCGGCCCATTCGGGAAATTCCTCGACCGAGCGGGCCCGGCAGCGGGCGCCCCGGTAGACGTCGCGGCCCCACAGCTCGGCGTCGTTCGAACAGAAGAGAACGAGGGAGCGCGCGCCTTCGTCGGCGTCGGCAGCTCCGGCGGCAGCGTCGCTTGTCCCCTCCCCTTCGCCCCCGCCCGCGACGGCAGCGGCCGGCTCGTCGATGGAGGCCTCGTCCGCCTGCGCCGGAGCTTCGGCGGGCAGCGGCGGCGGAGCCGGGGCGAACTCGCCCTTGCCGTTCGTCGTTTCGGACGGCTCGGCCTCGCGGGTGAGGTCCCGGAAGCCGCGCGAGACCGGCTGCGGCGCGAGCGTCGGAAAGGCGAAGTCGCCCGGCGCCCGGAAGGCGGGATCGGGAAAGCCGAAGTCCGTCCCGCCCTCGGCACGCGCTTCCGGCTCGGCAGCGCCGGGGCGCGGCACGTCGGGAGCGGGCGGCGCGT
>SLGN01000660.1 GCA_007123695.1 Verrucomicrobiales bacterium | reverse complement strand
TTTGGACAAAGGGGACTGCAAGGCGAAGAGCGAGGCTTCGATCTGGTGCGGATTCAAATCGACCTGGGCGTCGAAGAGCGATTGGGATAGGCGCCCGACCCCCTCGGGCTCGCGGAGAGAGAGCACGTGGGCAAAATATTTGGCCTGATGTTCGGTGATCTGCACTGGCGAAGGTGGCAGAAAGGTGACGGCATGCCATTCCGAAGAGAATCGACTTCAAACTGAGGATTGGTGGGATTCTCCTTCCGCAGCCCCGTGACTCCTGCTCCAGAGCAAGACGGGCATTCGGAATGGATGCGTGAAAACACCCTTTCTTGGTACGAATCGACAAAGGCGGACAGGCGACTGACCGGCGCCTCCGCGACAACGGGCGCGGTCTCCACACGATGGACAATCTCCACCGGCTTCCTGAAGAAACCGAGATAGATCACCGCAGCGACAAGCGCGATGATGAGCAGCGTTATCATCCCTTTCGCCCCCCTCCAGCCGAGGCCCCGGGGTTGGGGAGCGTCTTGATCTACCGCAGCGGGATCTCGATGCGGGTGTCAGGGAGGGTGCGGCGCTCGAAGTCCCGCAGCTCGGCGACGAGGGGGCCGCCGCGCTCCAGGGTGGGGAGCAGGTAGTTGTCCATCGAATGCAGCACTGCGGAGCGGGCGTCGGGATAGGGGGTTCCGGTCCCCCGCACCGAGATGTCGTAGGCGGGGAAACCGTCGTCGTCGATCCATTCCCCGGCAGGCGGAAGAACTTGCGGAAGGCGGTGGCCTCGATGTCGTAGACGGGCTCTTCCTTGCTGAATGGCGCGAGGCAAGCAGGAATGGCATTGGCTCGAGTCCAAAGGACTCGGCCACAAACCGATGGGGTCTCCGACCGGGAGCCGACCGAGGAGAGGCGCTTTGCCGCAACTTGCGGTTGACGGGGCGGATCGGATGCGGCGACCGTAACTCAGTGGCGTGTCGATCCGGGCGACAGCCGGACAGCGTCTGCCGCTGCCGTCTCGTTTTCCGACTCTCCGGATCCAGCCCGGCGTTCCGCCACGTCCAGCATGAGGAAGAACCGTTATTTTTCGACCAGCCGTAGCTTCGTCCATTGCGTCTCGCACTTCGTCGACGACGGCCCCGTCCTCGAAGATGCCGACAAGAGGTCGATCGTGGGCATGCTGCGCAGGCTCGAGGCCTTTTCCGGCATCCGCGTCGCGACCTACTGTCTGATGGAAGACCACATCCATCTGATTGTGGAAAACCCCGGACGTGAAAATCTCGCGCCGTTCGATGCGGAGGAGCTGACCAATCGGCTTCCCTTGCTCTGCGACGAAAACCGCATGCGGATGTTCCTCCTCGACCTCGAAGTCGCGCAGCGAAACCCCGCCGACGAAAAGGCGTTTCTCGAACGCTTCGAAAGACGGCGCGGCGACCTCTCGGTCTTTCTGAAGGAGTTCTACCAGCGCGTCTCCCTGATTGTCAACCGTCGCCGCGGCCGGCGGGGAGCCCTGTGGCGCTCGCGCTACCGATGCGTGCTGCTGGAGCCGGCGGAGCCCTATCTTCTGATGGCGGCGGCCTATGTCGATCTCAACCCGGTTCGCGCCGGTTTCGTGGACTGTCCGGAGGACTATCCGTGGAGCGGATACGGCGAGGCGCATGGCAGCGGACGGGCGGCGGCGCTGGCCCGGCAGCGCCTTTGCTCGCTGCTCCGCGAGAGCCTCGCAAACGAGCCTCCCGAGGGCGAGGGCGAGAGCCCCTGGGCGACCTTTCTGGCGCGCTATTCCCTTCTCCTCGATCCGGCCGAAGCCGGGCGGCGGCAGCAGGAGGGTTCTTCCGCCCAATCCGTCGAAAAGGCGCCGCAACTTTCCCTCCCGGAAGTCCTGCGACGCCGGGTCCGCTATTTCAGCGACGGAGGCGTCATCGGATCCGCCGAGTTCGTCGAGGAGATCTTCGAGCAATTGAAGAGT
Organism: Verrucomicrobiales bacterium; assembly: GCA_007123695.1. GTDB lineage: Bacteria > Verrucomicrobiota > Verrucomicrobiia > Verrucomicrobiales > DEV007 > Arctic95D-9. The sequence continues at coordinate 6,268 of SLGN01000660.1, read as the reverse complement.
CAAGGTCTGATGCCCGAAAAGCGAAAGACCGGAGCAAGGCGGATGCGCGGCGCCGACTGGAGAGGAGCCCACAGCCTTCGCGCGCTTCAGCTCGACGTCATCGGACCGGCGACCGATTGAACGAGGGCCGCTTCGCACGAAGGAGAACCGCTCCCGTGGGAGGAACGTTCCGAACCGCTCCGCCAGCCGCCAGCCGCTACTCGTCGGAAGCAAGGTCGGTCGGCATCCAGTCGATCACCGAGCCGCCGCTCGACGGGTAGTAGGGGCTGACGAGGAAGTTCTGGCCGCCCTCCCAAGTCACCCGGAAGTCGCCGACGCGAAAGTTCCTGCCTTCGTGCAAATCGAGGCGCTCTTCGTCTAGTCCCGGCACCGGCGCAAAGGGATAGAGCTGGTCCAGGACTTCGGCTTTCTTCTCGGGGGGAATGATGTATTCCTCGACGGTCCCGCCGTGGACCTCAAGGGGGCGGGTCGGGAAGGGCAGTTTCTCTTCTTTGGCTCTCATGGGCGGCATCGTTGCCCGGGATGCTGCGCCGGGCGGGGTTCGGTTGCGGTTGCGGTTGCGGGTTGGCTCGGCGGCGGGAAGGGGGCTCCGGGCTAACGCGGTCTCGGCATGTCGAAGCGGTCGCGGGTGCGGCAGTAGCCGGCCGGCACTTCCATGCGGCCGATGGGGGCGTAGGCGGCGGGATCGACCAGCAGGGTCTCGGGGTCGAGGACGCCTTCGCGGACGTAGGCATGGCGGATGAGGCCGATGACGAGGCGGTTCCCCCCCATCTCCAGGGTGGACCATTCGGTACACTCGAGGGCCACGGGCGCCTCGGCGATGCGGGGCGGGCCGACGGAATGGCTCGGCGCGGTGCGCAGTCCGGCATGGACCAGCTCGTTCTCGCCCGGCGGAAGCTCGGCGGAAGTGAGGTTCATCGCCTCGGCGCAGGCTTCGTCGACGAGATTGACGACGAACTCCCCGGTGCGGCGGATGTTGCGCGCGGTGTCTTTGGGAATGCCGACGGCGCGGTCGCCGGGGGCGAAGCCGAGCATGGGCGGGTCGGTCCCGAGCAGGTTGAAGAAGCTGAAGGGTGCGGCGTTGACCAGGCCTTCCTCGTCGTGGGTGGTGACCCAGGCGATGGGCCGGGGCGTGACGAGCCCGGCGAGCAGCTTGTAGGCGCGGGCGAGGTAGACGCCGCCGGTGAGGTCGAACTCCATCGCTGGCGGCAAGGCTTGGCACGCGGGCGGTGCCCGGACTACGGCATCCGGATCACTTCACGACGCCCTTGGCGAGCACCGGCGGAGTGACGATGGTCGCGTCCTTGCGGTAGGTGCGGCGGAACTTTTCGCCCCAGGCTCCGTTTTCGTAGACCTTGCGGTAGGTCACGACGACGGCTTCGTAGGTCTCGAAATTGCCGCAGTCGTCGCGCTCGGTGATGGTGACGTCTTCGCGGCACCATTCGATGTGGCCGAGATGGGTGGGCTCGGGATTGCAGATGCCGTTGCGAAGGGAGAAGTTCGGAAAGCGCTTGCAGAAGCTTCGGTCCTTCCGGGGGAAGTGGCATCGCCATTCGGGCCTGATGTTCGCATATTGTTCTGCGGCGACGAAGCCCGAGCAGACAAACGAGAGGGCGATGATGAGGAGGCTGAACCGTGACATGGCGATCTAACCCTATCCTGCGGAAGAGGAACGCGTTTTCAAGCAGAATTTCGAGTTTTCGTCGCAGCGACCGCCCACTCCAACGCTACTGCTCCCTTCTTCCGAATTCCTTCCGATCCCGTTTGCCCTGTTCCGTGCCCCGCTCTAGGGTAGAATCCGAGTCCCATCGAATGAACCTCCCCAACCACCTCACCATCGCGCGCCTCGTACTGACCTTCGTCTTCGTCGCGGTGATGTCCATCGACGGGATCCCGCACGCGGGAACCGCCGCGCTCGTGATCTTCGCGGTGGCGGCCTACACGGATTTCCTCGACGGCCACATCGCCCGCAAGCACAATCTGGTGACCAATTTCGGCAAGCTGATGGACCCTCTCGCGGACAAGGTGCTGATGGGGGCCGGCTTCGTCATCCTCTGCGAGCAGGGATTCTTCCCCGCCTGGATGGTGGTGCTGATCCTCGCGCGCGAGTTTCTCGTGACCGGGCTGCGCCTTGTCGCCTCGGCGGAGGGCGTGGTGCTCGCGGCGGAGGGGCTCGGAAAATACAAGACGGGGGCGCAGATCGCGGCGATCATCTACTTCCTCGTCGTGGTCGCCTCGCAGGACCCCGGCATGGCGTGGATCGGGCCGCTCCTCGACGTGCCCGTGCTGAGCCCGGCGGTGCTGGGGCAGCTCTTCATCTGGTCGAGCCTCGTCCTGACGGTGGTCTCGGGACTGAGCTACCTGTGGAACAACCGACGCCTGCTGGCGGATTGCTGAGAGGAAGGCCCCGAATTGCCCGGAGCCCCGGGGGTGTCTCACTCGTAGATGCGGACGTTGGCGTCGCGTCGCAGCTTCTTGAGCCAGGTCTCGAGGTTTTTCTGCCGCTTTTCGATGGTGAGGACTTTGTTGACCTCTTCCTCGAGCTCGCTGAAGGAGGGCGTTTTCTGGCCGACGCGCTCGTCGACCTTGAGGATGCGCCAGAAGGGGCCGTCGTCGAGGGGCGGACTGATCTGGCCGGCGGGCAGGTCGTAGGCGACCTTGGTGAGCCCTTCGTTGAGCATGTCCCGCCCGAGGATGCCGACGAGCCCTCCCTTCTCGGCGAGGCTGTCGGCCGAGTGCTTCTTGGCGAGGGCGCCGAAGTCGCCTCCGCTCTTGATCGAGGACATCACGGACTCGAGCACCTTCTGCTGCTCTTCGGGGCTGCTGGTCGGCGTGGCCTTGGGGATCGACATGATGCGGACCTTGGGCTGGCCTTCGGAGGCATGGTCCTTCTTGATTTCCTCGTACTTGGCGCGCTTTTCCCACGGGGTGTTGGGAACGGAGTCCTCGCCGCCGTGCTTGGCGCGCAGGGCCTGGATCGCGATCTGGTCGCGCTGCACCTCGCGGAACTGGGCGATCGTCATGCCGGTCTTGCGCAGCTCGGCGAAGAACTGGTCGCGGTCGCCTTGGAAGCGTTCGCCGATGAAGCTCTTGATCTGCTCGTCGACGTACTGGTCCTTGATCTGTCCGCCCATCTTCTTGAATTCGCTGAGGATGAGGTTGCGGTCGATGAGGTCGTCGAGGGCGCGTTCCTCCATGCGGCGGATCTCGCGCTTGGCCTCGTCGGGGCTGACCATCCCCTTGTTTTCCATCAGCCAGACCTGCACCTGCGTCTGCACGGCCTGGTCGACCATGGTCTGGGTGATCGGCTCGCCGTTGACGACGGCCTTGATGCGGTTGAGCTCGACGGGGGCGGAACGGAGATCGGCGGGGGCCAGGGCAAGAGCGATGGCCACGACGGCGAAGGCCGCCGCGAAGCCTGTGGACGCGGAGATCGTCCTTTTCTTCATCTTCATGGGCGGGAGGGGGGCGAGAGGTTGAACTTCCCTAGTTTGTCACAGGTCTTCGATCCAGTCGAGGGCGGACTCCAGCCATTCTTCCTCGTCGTCACCGATCAAACGGGGGAACTTGCCGTTTCTTTGGACGTAGCGTCCGTTTCTGGTGAGCTTGAGCTTGCCCTCCTGGATCTCGATGGCGCTGCATCCCCGGCGCGCCGCGCGGATGCGCAGCTCGTTCGCGGCGAGGAGGTGATGCATCGGGGGCGGCGGCGTGCCGAAGCGGTCGCTCCAGTTTTCGCGGAGGAGCTCGAGGTCCTCGGGCCGGGACGACTCGGCTAGTTCGCGGTAGGCGGTGATGCGGAGGCGCGCCTCGGGCATGTAGGCGGCGGGGATGAAGGCGGGCAGGCCGTCGTCGGGGTTCTTGCTCCAGGCGGCCTCGTTGGTGCGGAGAAAATCGATCCGCATGGAGAGGTCGGCGCGCTCGGCGGAGGGTTCGCCCTTGAGCTTTCCCACCGACTGCTTGAGGAGCTGGCAGTAGAGGTCGAAGCCGATCGCGGCGATGTGCCCGCTCTGCTGCGTCCCGAGCAGGTTGCCGGCTCCGCGGATCTCGAGGTCGCGCATCGCGATCTTGAAGCCGGCTCCGAGGGAGGAATACTGCTTGATGGCGTTGATGCGCTTGCGCGCGTCGCCCACGGTGAGGAGGTCGGGCGGGAGGAGAAGGTAGGCGTAGGCGCGCCGGTCGGCCCGCCCGACCCGGCCGCGGATCTGGTAGAGGTCGGCGAGGCCGAAGCGGTCGGCCCGGTCGATGAGGATGGTGTTGGCGTTGGGGATGTCGACGCCGCTCTCGATGATGGTGGTGCAGACGAGCACGTCGAACTCGTGCCGGATGAAGCGGGCCATGACGTCCTCGAGCTGCTCGCTCTCCATCTGGCCGTGGCCGACCTCGACCCGGGCGCCGGGCACGAGGTCCTCGATGCGGCGCTTCACCCCGCCGATGGAGCGGACCCGGTTGTGGAGGAAGAAGACCTGGCCCTGCCGCGCCAGCTCCTTCTCGATGGCCGAGCGGATGATGCGCTCGTCGTAGGGGCAGACGGTGGTGGCGACGGGGCGGCGGTTCGGCGGCGGGGTGTCGATCACGGACATCTCGCGCACGCCCATCATGGAGAGGTAGAGGGTGCGCGGGATCGGCGTGGCCGAGAGGGTGAGGACATCGACGTAGCGCCACATCTCCTTGAAGCGCTCCTTGTGCTGGACGCCGAAGCGCTGCTCCTCGTCGACCACGACGAGGCCGAGGTCCTTGAAGGCGACGTCCTTGGAGATGAGCCGATGGGTCCCGACGACGATGTCGGTGGCGCCGGAGAGGAGGTTCGCGAGGGTCTTCCTCTGCGCGGCGGGGCTGCGGTATCGGCTGAGCACCTCGATGGTGACGGGGAAGTCGGACATGCGCTCGCGGAAGTTGCGGAAGTGCTGCTCGGCGAGGACGGTCGTCGGGGCGAGCACGGCGACCTGCTTGCCCGACATCACCGCCTTGAACGCGGCGCGGATCGCGACCTCGGTCTTGCCGAAGCCGACGTCGCCGCAGACGAGGCGGTCCATCGGCCTGTCGCCCTCCATGTCGGTCTTGGCCTCGGCGATGGCGCGGAGCTGGTCGGGCGTCTCCTTGTAGATGAAGGCGTGCTCGAACTCCCATTGCCACTTGTTGTCGGGCGGGTGGGCGAAGCCGCGGTGGGCCTGGCGCTCGGCCTGGACCGAGAGGAGCCGCCCGGCGTAGTCCATGATGGCGTTTTCGGCGGCGCGCCGGGTCCGCGCCCAGCGCTTGTCGCCGAGCCGCGAGAGCGTGGGCGCCTTTTTCCCGGTGCCGACGTAGCGCGAGACGAGGTGGGCCTGGTCGAGGGGCACGAAGAGGCGGGCCGAGTCCTCGTATTCGATTTCGAGGACTTCCTGCCCGCCGTCGTCGCCGCCGCGGGTGCGGATGCCCTTGAACTTGCCGATGCCGTAGTCGAGATGGACGACGAGGTCGCCGTAGCCGTACTCGCGCAGATCGGCGACCTGGCGGCTCGCGTGCAGCTCGCGGGCGACGCGGTAGCGGCGGTGGCCGCGCTGGTTCTGGTAGCGCCCGAAGATCTCCGCATCGCTGAGGACGGCGAGCTTGGCGTCGGGAACGGTGAAGCCGCGGCTGAGGGATCCGAGGACGGGCTTGAGAAAGCCGTCCTTCCACGCGTTCTCGAAGATCAGCTCGGTGAAGCGCTCCCTCTCGCCTTCGGAGTGGAAGGCCATCAGCACGGTCCACTTCTCCTTTTTCCATGCCGCGATCTGGCGGAAGAACTCCTCGCGCCGCGCCTCCTGCACGATGAAGTCGCCGGCGCCGAACTCGCCGAGCGGGTTGTCGTGGCAGGCTCCGTCGAAGTCTTCGGGCCCCTCGCGGGCGGGCTCGGCGCCGGAGAGGATGCGGAGGTGGGCCCGCTCGCAGTCGCAGTCGACCGCGATGACGAGGTCGCCCTCGCCGAGGTAGTCGGCGATGCGGCCCGACTGCTCGAGGTCGGCCTCGCTCAGGAGGATCTCGCAGGAGTCGACGCGGCCGATCGAAGTCTGCAAGTCCACGTCGAACTCGCGGATGGACTCGATCTCGTCGTCGAAGAGCTCGATGCGGACCGGGTTGAGGGCCTGCCACGAGAAGACATCGACAATGCCGCCGCGCAGGGCGAATTGCCCGCGCCGGAAGACTTGGGGCTCGCGTTCGTAGCCGACCGCCTCGAGCTTTTCCGCGAAAGCCTCGAGATCGAGCCGGTCGCCCGTCGTCAGCGCCTCCGCCTGGCGCGAGAGGGATCCAG
>SLGN01000131.1 GCA_007123695.1 Verrucomicrobiales bacterium | reverse complement strand
GGCCGAAGCCGATGTGGTCAAAAGCTTCAGCAACATCAAGCGGGTCGACCGCCGCCGCGCCCTCAACATCACCGCCGACGCGGACAAGAAGACGACCGACGTCGAGGCCCTCCGTGCCGAAATCGGCGTCTTCGTCGAAGACCTCGTCTCGCGCCACCCGCAGGTTACTTGGTCCTTCGAGGGCGAAGCGCGCCAGCGCAAGGAAAGCGGCGGGCAGATGACGGTTTCGCTTTTTCTCATCCTCGCAGGCATGTACGCCCTGATGGCGGTCCCCTTCCGCAGCTACTCGCAGCCGCTCATCGTCATGCTCGTGGTCCCCTTCGGAATCGTCGGTGCCGTCGTCGGTCACCTCCTGCACGACTTTCCCCTCAGCATCATGTCGATCTTCGGGATCCTCGGCGTGTCGGGCATCGTCGTGAACGACTCTCTCGTCCTCGTCGACGAGATCAACCGTCTCCGCGCCGGCGGAATGCCCCTGCGCGAAGCGGTGCAAAAGGGCGGCGTGAACCGGTTCCGCGCCATCTTCCTGACATCTTTCACCACCTTCTTCGGCCTCGTCCCCCTGATCTACAGCGGCACCTGGGTGGCGAAGCTCGCTCCCTGGCTTTTCGGCTCGGGCGCCCAGACCACCCACGCGCAGTTCCTCACCCCGGTCGCCGTCGCCATGGGCTACGGGACCATCTTCGCCACGATCATCACTTTGTTCATCGTCCCGCTCACCTACCTGGCGCTCGCCGACTTCACCGCCATCGTCTCGCGGTGGTGGCAATCCTACCGCGAGGCGTGGGCGGGAAATGATTCCGGAAGCCCCGAACCGGAAACCGTCGGCGACCCGTCCCTCTGATCCGCTCCCGCCCGGCCCGTCGGAAACAGTGGTGGCATCGCGTATCGAAGGGGTTTTGACAGAGCCCGCATCCTGCGTTTGCTTTCGCAATACGAAAAAAACACCGCAACCCTCTCCCGCGAACTTTGCCATGACCCAGCCCTCCCCTTCCGCCCAGGACTCCCACTCCGAGACGAGCCGCCGCGGCTTCGTCAAGACCGCCGCTTCCGCCGCGGCCGCCGGGGCGGCTCTCGGCTTTCCCTCGGTGACCTTCGGCGCGACCGACGACCGCAAGCTCAAGATCGGCGTCCTCGGCACGGGCGGACGCGGCGGCGGCGCCATGCTCAACGCCCTCGCCGCCGACGACAAGGTCGAACTCTACGCCATGGGCGACCTCTATCTGGAAGAGGCCGAGAAGAAACTCGAGATGGTGCGGAAGAATTCGGTTTCGCAGGGCAAGATCTCCGACACCCTCGACAGCCGCGTCTTCGGTGGCATCGACTCCTACGAGAAGGTCATCGACGCCGGAGTCGACGTCATCCTGCTGACCACGCCGCCCGCCTTCCGCCCGACCCATTTCAAGGCCGCCGTCGATGCCGGCATCCACACCTTCGTCGAGAAGCCCTGCGCCACCGACATGGCCGGGGTCAAGGACTTCCTCGAGACCTCCAAGGTCGCGGCGGAAAAGGGCCTCTCCGTCCTCTGCGGATTCTGCTACCGCTACAGCGAGCACGGCAGGCCGCTCTTCGAGCGCATCCACAACGGCGACATCGGCGAGATCCAGAGCATCCACTCGATCTACTACGCCGGTCCGGTCAAGGCCATGCCCGATCCCTCCAGCCGCCCCGACGGGATGAGCGACACCGAATGGCAGCTTTCGAACTGGTACAACTTCGTCTGGCTCGGCGGCGACGGCATCGTAGAGCAGGGCTGCCACAACGTCGACCGCATCGGCTGGGCCTTCGAGGACGCCGACCCCGTGGCCGCCTTCGGCACCGGCGGACGGGCCCGCCCCAACAACGAGGGCAACATCTACGACCACTTCAGCATCACCTACGAATACCCGAACAACGCCCTCGCCCACGTCGAGTGGCGGCAGTACGTCGATTCCCACAACTTCACCGGCGACACCATCTACGGCACCAAGGGCATCGCCAAGTTCGGCACCAGCTCGGCCGAGATCATCGGGGAGAAGTCGTGGAACTGGCGCAAGCCGCGCACGCCGCGCAGCATGTACGACCTCGAGCACGAGGAGTTCTTCGCCGCGATCCGCTCGGGCGACCGCAAGGACGACGCCGATTGGATCGGGCATTCCACGGTGATGGCCATCCTCGGCCGCACCGCCTGCTATTCGGGCAAGCGCATCACCTGGGACGCCATGTGGAACGCCGAGCAGAAGCTGGTGCCCGACCACATCGACATCAACGGCAAGCTCCCCATCCGCCCCCTCCGCATCCCCGGCGTGCCCGAGACCCAGGACACCGTCTTCCCCGAAGAAGGACAAAACCGGGCCTAGCCGCCTCGCCTAGTCCGTGCCGACAAGGGAGAGCACCACGCTCCGCCGATGGGGGGCGCGACGGTGCTCGAAGAGGAAGACACCCTGCCAGGTGCCCAGCACGAGGCGTCCCCCGACCACCGGCACCACTTCGCTGGTGCGCGTCAGCGCCATGCGCAGGTGGCTGGGGCTGTCGTCGGGCCCCTCGTAGGTGTGGACGAGAAAGGGCAGCGTCTCCGGCACGAGGTGGTCGAAGAAGGCGTGGAGGTCCGTCCTCGCCTCCGGGTCGGCGTTTTCCATGATGACGAGGCTGGCGCTGGTGTGGCGCACGAAGACGGTGAGCTGTCCCTCGCGCACGCCGCTGGACTCGACGAAGGCGCGCAGCTCGCCGGTCAGCTCGTAGGTGCCCTTTCCCCGGGTCCCAACGGTGATCTCTCGGCTCTTGAAGATCGTGGACATGGCGTTCGGACGGTGTTGGTGTTCGCTGGGTTCAGGGGTTTCAAGGTTCGGGCAGAAGGTAGGCGGCGGCCTCGCGGTCGTTCCGGACGAGGAGGACGCGCCCGGCCACGGCGGGAGCGTTCCAGGTCATCGAAGAGAGCGCGGGAATCCGGCCCGTCTCCTCGAATCCCCCGGGCCCGACCCGGCCCACCACGACGTCGCCCGGCTCGGTCTGGACGAGGACCCGGTCGCCGAAGAGAAGCTGCTGTCCGAAGCCGAATTTCTCCCGCTTCCAGACCCGGCCGCCCGTCTCCAGATCGATGCCGGCGAAGCGGCCCTCGTCGAGCCCGTAGGCGTGTCCGTCGAGGACCACGGCGGAGCTGAACTTCGTCTTGAGGTGGTTCGACTTCCACAGCTCGGCCACGCCGATGCGACCGTCGTCCCCTTGCGACAGCTCCAGCATCAGGCTGCCCGCCCCGTAGCTCGCGGTCACGAGGATGCGGTCGCCCGGCAGGTCGATGGGCTGACCCGCCTTGGGGAAGCGGCCCGGCCAGGGGTGGCTCCAGAGAAGATCGCCGCTGGAGGGATCGAGACCGCAGACGTCCTCCTGGTTCACGGCGACGATTTGCTCCCTGCCGCAGAGGCGGAGGAGACGGGGCGAGCTGTAGCTGGCTCCGCCGCCCTCGTGGACCCAGCCCGTCTCGCCGGTGCCGAGGTCGCAGGCGACGAGGGTGGGACCGGGACTGTCGGGCCCTGCGAAAACGACGAGTCCCTCGCCGGGAAGAACCAGCGGAGAGTTCGCCATTCCCCACTTGTGGGGCCTCCCCCCCAGCTCGCGCAGCAGCGGACGCGACCAGATCACGCTACCGTCCTCCGCAGCGAGACAGTCGACGATGCCGGTGGCGCCCATCGCGTAGACCCGGCCGCCATCGACCACCGGCGTCGCCCGGGGACCGTCTCCGCCCATCGCCGCGCCGTCGTTCTCGGCGCGTTCGAGCAGGAGCCGCGCCCCGGGATTGGCGTGGCTCCAGAGTTCCCTTCCGGTGGCGAGGTCGAGGCAGGTCACGTGTTCGTCGTCGCCGCGCTGCTGCTGCGTCAGGGCCCGGCCCGCCGACACCGCGAAGCTCGACCAGCCCTTGCCCATGGGGCGACGCCAGAGGGGCTCGGGCGGGGCGGCCGCCCAGTCCGTGCCGAAGGCGGGGCGGTCCTCCATTCCCCGGCGCCCCGGCCCCAGGAAGTCGGGCCAATCCCCCGCGATCGCCTCCGGAGGCGGGGCGGCCCCGAAGACCACCGCCTCGCCCGCTTCTCCCGCCCCTGATTCCTCGCGCTCTTGCCAGACCCAAGCGAGCTTCGGGTAGGAAGAACCCGAGGCCGACCCCTCGTAGCGGACGAGACGGGACAGCACGAAGCCCGCGAGAGCCACGACGAGCACCGGAATGCCGACGCGCAGGGCGCGCCGACGGAACGGAGCCGCGCCGAAGACGAGATGGTGGAGACCGAAGAGGCCCGCCCAGAGAAAGGCGACGAAAGGCAGGGCCCAGTGGAGATAGGTCAACTCCGTCGCCACGATCCCGATCGAGACGACCGGGCCGAAAAGCACGACGAGGACGAAGCTGGCATGGGAGATGATTCGCTTCATGGCGGGCGACCACAGGAGCCGCGAGGGGGACGGTACGCCCACGATACCATACGGCATACGGCGAGGCGTGAAGATTCTGGAAAATCGGCTTGTTTCGGGCGGGCAATGCGGAATGTTCCTCGACCGGGCCAGGCCCGGTCCTAGCATGGCGGAACCGGCGCAGAACAGAAAGACTACGGGCGGCGGGCTCAGGGTGCTCTTCTCCCTCGCCAGCGTCGTGGTCATCACCTCGGGCCTCAAGTTCGCTGCTCAGATCTTCGTGCCCGTGATGCTGGGCATCTTTTTCGCCCTGCTCTCCCTGCCGGTGCTCAACTGGCTCGTCGCACGCCGCGTGCCGCATCCGCTCGCGGTCGTCGCCACCGTACTCATCGATCTGCTCGTGCTCTTCGTCGTCGCCTTTCTCCTGTCCGGCGTCGTCGGCGACCTCCAGAGCAAGAGCGGCGAATATGCAGAACGCCTCCGGCGCCAGGCCGCCGAGTTCTCCACCGCCATGGATTCGCAGATCGAGCGCCTTGGAAATCTCTGGCGCCGCGGCAGCGAAGAGGGCCCCTCCGAGACGGGTCGCTCCGGCGGCGGCGCCGTCGAGGTCGCCCCCCCTCCCGAGGTCTCCGACGATCCCCTCTTCCGCAGCGAGCGGGGCGAGCGCGAGTTCGGCACCTCCACGGTGGTGCTCGACACCTCCCTGCCCACCTTCCGCGAACTCTTCGAACGCTACTGGGATTCGAACCGCATCGTCGCCACGATCGGCCGCTTCGACTTCGTGGCCCGCTTCACCTCCCTCGCCACCAAGAGCGTCTTCGCCATCATCGTGATGATCTTCATTCTCGCCGAGTCCAACCGGCTCGCCTACAAGGTCGAGGACGTCCGGCGCGAGCGCGGCCCCGACCTCGCCCCCTTCCGGCGCATCTCCCTCGACATCCAGAAATACCTCGGCATCAAGACGGTCTCGAGCGTGGTCACCGGCTTCCTCGCCGCCCTTTCCTGCTACTTCTTCCGCATCGACTTCCCGCTGCTCTGGGGGCTCGTCGCCTTCCTCTTCAACTACGTGCCGGCCATCGGATCGATCCTCGCCGGGGTGCCGCCCGTCCTCCTCGCCTTCATCCTCCACGGCTTCTGGCCCGCCTCCGGAGTCCTTGCCTGCTACCTCGTCATCAACCTCACCATCGGCAACTTTCTAGAGCCCATCTTCATGGGCGACCGCTTCGGGCTCTCCACCATCGTCGTGATCCTCTCGGTCCTCTTCTGGGGCTTCGTCTGGGGGCCCGTCGGCATGCTCCTCGCCGTCCCCCTGACCATGGTCGTGAAGGTCATGCTCGACAGCAGCAGCGAGTTCCGCTGGGTCTCCGCGCTCATGGGGAAAGGCCACGGCGACCCCCTACCTGACGCCGAGCCCGAGTCCGCCGCGGCAATCCCGGTCGCCGCCTCCGCCGAAGATCGAGCCGAATCCGCCGCAGCGCCGTGACTCCCCCCGCCGAAGACGTTTCCGCAGACCGCCGCGACTTCCTCCTCGGGGAAATCGTCGCGCTGTGGCGGCGCGAGTTCGTCCGCGAGGACATCGGGCCCGACGATGACTTCTTCGAACTCGGCGGCGACTCGTTGCTCGCCCTCGACCTCATCAGCCTGCTCGAGGAGCAGTGCTCCATCGCCGTCCCCTCGTCCGCCCTGCTCGAGGCGAGGACGCCCCGCAGCCTCGCGGCGCACCTTGCCGCCCACCTTTCCAGCGTGCCCGGCGCCGACTCGGGGGTCGGAGACGAAGGCGCGCCCCCGCCGCCCTACCTCGTGCGCCTCGCTCCCTGCGATAGCGCGGCGCGGTCACCCGTCATCTGCTTCCACGCCATCGACGGAGGCGTCTTTTTCTACGGACCGTGGGCCTCCTCCCTAGGGTTGCAGGACCGCGAAGTGCACGCCTTCGAGTCGCCTTTGCTCCACGGACTCGAGGTGCCCGAGACGACTCTCGAAGCTCTCGCCGCCCGATACCTCTCGGAAATCGCCTCGTCCCATCCCTCCGGCCCGCTCTTCCTACTCGGGTATTCCTTCGGCGCCCTGCTCGCCTACGAAGTCGCCCGCCAAGCCCGCGAGGCCGGCCGCCTCGTCGAAGGACTCGTCATGGTCGACATGTTCAACCCAGCCCGGGTGCGGCAGAAGTCCACCGCCGAACGGCTCCGGGACGCGTGGAGGGATTCGCCCGCCCCCTCCGCACACCGCCGTGCTGTCAAGACGATTGGAAAGGCCTCGACCCTAGCCCGCTCCCTCGCGAAAAACCTGGCAGGCGCTCTTTCCGAACGGCTCCCCGGAGCCCGCCCGGCGCTCCGGCGGCGAAAAACCTCGCGGCACCGCCATTTTGGGATGGCCCGCGAGTATCGCCCCCGTCCCACCGATGCGAGAACCCTTCTCGTCCTCACCCACGAACCCTGGGATAAGTTCGCCTACGAAGACGAAAAACGCGGCTGGGCCCCGTGCCTCGGCGGCGAAGTCGAAGTCGGCTTTCTCAAGGGAAACCACCTCGAAGCCTTCCAAGGCGAGAACCTTCCGACCCTCGTCGAGAGGACGCGCCGGTTCCTTCGCTAGACCGCCCCGCTCCGCCTGCCGGACGGAAGAATCGCCCCCGGCTGCAAAACTTCTGGACTTTCGCCACCTTTTTGCAATACCCTCTGCCCTCCTTCTCCAAAACACCCAGATAACATGATGAAACCAATCCTCCTTAGCGCTCTTGCCTGCCTCGCCATCGCCGCCCCCGCGGTCGCCCAGCAGGGCGGCGTCGCCATCCTCGACATCGACGAAGTGGCCCGCAAGCTCGGAGTGGAGGAAAAAGTCCGTGTCGAGCTGCTCGGCATGCAGAACAACCTCAACGCCGACCTGCAACGCACCCAGGAGACCATGCAGAAGCAAATGGCCCAGGTCGAGGAGTCCGCCGGTGCCGAGCCCAACGAAGAGCAACGCCGCGAGATCATCGCCACCAACCAGCAGCTCAACGAGGAGTTCAACCGCCTCAAGGCCCAGGCGCAGAACACCCTCGCCCAGGAGCGCGTCCGCATGATCAACGACTTCCGCAACCGGCTCGAGCCCATCGCGCTCAAGGCGGCGCAGGAGATCGGGCTCGAAGTTGTCCTGATGAAAGTCACCCCGCCCGTCTTCGTCTATGCCAACGCCGTCGATATCACCCAAGCAACCACGAACATGGCCCTCGAGGCCGGGATGCAGGTGAAGCCCTCCGAGATCTCCAATGTTCCCGAGGAGACTCCCGAACCCGCCTCGCCCGCAGTTCCCGCCACCCCCGCCCCCGAAGGCGGAAACGACGGACAGTGACCCCTCTACTAGAACCTCCCAGCCCGGCGAGTCCTTCGATCCCACACCCCCGCAAGCGAGTTTTTCTATGGCAACCAAGATCGGCATCATCGGCGCAGGCGGCATGGCCCGCTACCACATCGAGGGCTTCCGCAAGGCCGGGGGCGAAGTCGTCGCCGTCGCCGACGTGAACGCGGCCGCCGCGCAGCAATCCGCCGGCCTGCACGGCGTCGGCGCCAGCTACGGAGACGTCGCCGAGCTTCTCGCCTCGGACGTCGATGCCGTCTCCATCATCGTGCCGAACAAATTCCACGCCCCTCTCGCCATCCAGGCCCTCGAGGCGGGCAAGCACGTCTTCTGCGAGAAGCCGCCCGCCATCGACGCCGCCGAGGTCCAAAGCATGATCGAAGCCCGCGACAAGGCCGGGCGGCAGCTCATGTTCAACTTCAACAACCGCGCCCGCCCCGAATCGCGGGAGATGAAGAAGCTCATCGACTCGGGCGCGGTGGGCCGCATCAACTCCGCCCAGGCGAAATGGATCCG
>SLGN01000536.1 GCA_007123695.1 Verrucomicrobiales bacterium | reverse complement strand
TTGGAGGGCCGCTTTTCTTCGACGACGCCGGAGAGCGGCGCCAGGCCGGTCCCATCACCGGCGAGGACTACGCGAACTGGTCGGACCGGCTCGGCAGCATCGAGGAGATGATTCCGCAGGAGGATCTCCGCAACGATCTCGCCCGCGTCCGCGACGACGCCCGGGCGATGCGTCTCGACTACCGGCGCGCCCGCCTGCCGCCCGGCGCGGTCACCATCGAACAGCGCATCACCGCGCCCCTCGTCGAGCTGCGGCAGCGGCTCAGCGAGGAGCTGGCCCGACTCAACCGCGAGAACCCGATCGCCCCGATCGACCGCGACCCCGTGCCCAGCGAATTCCGCGACCTGGTGAGACGATACTACGAGCAACTCGGCTCGGGGGAGGAGTCGAATCCTTGAACCAACGAAGCCGATGATGTTGCGTCAAGGCTTGCAAGCGCCGGGGTGGGAAGCGGGGGCGATGGCGAAGCGGGGTTCGGGTTCGATCCCGATTCTGATTTCGATTTCGATTTTGGTTTCGATTTTGGTTTCGATTTTGGTTTTCGGAGGGGTGGGGTGATGTGTTGTTTGGCTATGAATGCAATCGCTCCATCTGCGCCGGCCGTGCTTGCCGACCTGTCGTCCCTCGCTTTTGCCAACGAGGAATGGGCTTGGGTCGCGGCGGGCTGCGGGGGGGCTGCGCTTGTTGCGTTGGTGGTCGGCTACCTCCGCACGCCTCTGCGGGGAGGACGGCGGATCGCGGCGATGGGGCTGAAGGCGCTCGGCTTCGCGCTGCTCGCCCTCGCCCTGCTCGAGCCGGTCCACCTCGAGAAGACGCCGCAGACCCACTCGAACGACGTCGCCATCGTGGCAGACAACTCGGCCGGTCTCGAAGTGCCCCTCGGCGAGGGCCGCGAAGCGCCCTCGGCGGAGCTGCGGGCCGCGCTGGCGCCCAGCGCCGCCGGAGATCCTCCTGCGTGGCTCGGCGCCATCGCCGAGACCTTCCGCGTGCAGCCCTTTCTCGCCGACCGGGGACTCCGCCAGGTCGGGGACTTCTCCGGTCTCGACTTCGCCCGCGCCAGCACCACGCTCGGCGCCGCGTTGGAGAACATCGAGAGCCGTTTCCGCGGGCGCCCGCTCGCCGCCGCCGTGCTCCTGACCGACGGCAACGCCACCGATCCCGCCGTGCTCGAGGCCTGGATCGCCCGCCAGCAGGCCCTGCCCCCGGCCGAGAGGGTCCCGGTCTTTCCCGTCGTGCTCGGCGAGATCGATCCCGCCGCCCGCGACCTCTCCCTCGTCCGCGTCGACGCCTCCACCTCGCAGTTCGAAGACGCCCAGGTCACCCTCGCGGTGGAGGCCGCCGCCCTCGGCGAATTCCCCGATCCGGTCGAGGTCTACGCGCTCGACGGCCAGGGCGAAGAACTCGGAAAGCGCGAGCTCGTCTTCCCCCCCGGGGACGGCCGCCGCAGCGCCACGGCCCGGCTCCGCATCGGCGGCGTGCCGTCCGGCCTTTCCTTTCTCACCGTCGGCATCCGCCAGACCGCCGCCGAGCCGCTGCCCCAACTGACCGAGAAGAACGACCGTCTCCGCGTCGTCGTCGACCGCGGGGCCGGGCCCTACCGGGTGCTCTACCTCGGCGGCCGGCCGAACTGGGAATACAAGTTCCTCCGCCGCGCCATCGCCGGCGACGCCGAGCTCGACCTCGTCGGACTGATCCGGATCGCCCGGCGCGAGCCCAAGTTCGAATGGCGCGGCCGCACCGGCGAGTCCAGCAACCCCCTCTTCCGCGGATTCGGCGGCGTCGACGAGGAGACCCAGCGCTACGACGAGCCGGTGCTGATCCGGCTCAACACCGCCACGCCCGAGGAGCTGCGCGACGGCTTCCCCAAGGCGGCGGAAGAGCTTTTCGCCGCCTACCGGGCCATAGTCATCGACGACCTCGAGGCGGACTTCCTGACCCAGGAGCAGATGAACCTGATCGACCGCTTCGTGGCCCAGCGCGGAGGCACCGTGGTGATGCTGGGGGGGAAGGAATCCTTCCAGGGCGGCGGCTGGAACAACACCCCCGTGGGCCGGCTGCTGCCGGTCTACCTCGACCCGCCCGACGGCGGCGGGCCCGCCCTCGGCGCAGTCTGGAACCTCACCCGCGAGGGGTCGCTGGAGGAATGGATGCGCCTGCGCGCCAGCAACGAGGAAGAGGAGATCCGCCTCGCCCACATGCCGGCGTTCTTCGCGGTGAACCGGCTCCCCGCGATCAAGCCCGGCGCGGACCTGCTCGCCACCGTCACCGACGACGCCGGGCGCGTCCATCCCGCCCTGGTGACGCAGCGCTACGGCGAGGGCAAGAGCGCCGTCCTCGCCGTCGCAGATTTCTGGCGCTGGGGGATGAAGGACGAGGAGCAGCGCCTCGAGTTCGAGAAAGCGTGGCGCCAGTTCCTGCGCTGGACCGTGACCGACGCGCCGGGGCGCGTCGAGCTCCGTAAGGAGGAGCTGAACGAGGGCGCCATCCCCCTGACCCGCGTCTCGGTGCGGGTGCGCGACCTCGCATTCGATCCGCAGGACGACGCCGCCGTGCGCGTGACGGTGCGCGACCTCGACGGCACCGAGCGCGATCTCGCCGCCGAGCCCTCGCTCGCCGAGCCCGGCCTCTTCGTCGCCGAGCATCTTTCCGAAGAGAGCGAAGGATACCGCATCGAGGCGGTCGCCATCGACGGAGAGGGGCGCGAAATCGGGCGCGGCGAGGTCGGCCGCACCCTGAACCCAGAGGCCGCCGAGTATTCCCGCCTCGGCCCCGACCGCGAGGGCCTCGCCCGGCTCGCCGCCGCCACCGGCGGGGAGCTGCTCGTCGTCGATGCCCTGCCGAGGCTGCCGGGACTGCTCCGCCAGCTGGACCTGCCGCTGGTCGAGACGAAGCAGCGGCCGCTCTGGCACACCCCGTGGCTCTTCCTGCTCGCGCTGCTCTGCTTCCTCGGCGAATGGGGCCTGCGGCGGCGCGGCGGCATTCTGTAGCTTTGGACACCCAGAGCACCCCCTCCAACGGAAAGACCCGCGAATTCTCCATGATCCGATTCCTCGCGCCATTGCTGCTGCTGCTTTTTTCCGGCTCCACTTTTGGAGCCGACGCCGCCGCGCCCAAGATCCTGCTCGTCGTCGGCAGCGGCGGCACCGAGACCTACGCCACCGAATTCGCCGAGATCGCCGGTCTCTGGAGCGCGGCGGCCTCCCGCGCCGGGGCGGCCATCGACGTGATCGGCCTCGACGAGCCCGCCGCCGACGCCCCCTCCGACGCCGAACGGCTCCGCACCGCCCTGGCCGGGGAAACGGCTCCGGAGCTGTGGCTTGTGCTCGTCGGGCACGGCACCTACGACCAGCGCGAGGTCAAATTCAACCTGCGCGGCCCCGACGTCACCGACCGCGAGCTGGCCTCGTGGCTGGATGGCTACGAAGGCTCGCTCTGCGTGGTCAACACTGCCTCGGCGAGCGGATCCTTCGTCCGCGTGCTGGCCCGCCCCGACCGCGTCGTCGTCACCGCGACGAAGAACGAGGCCGAGGTCAGCTACACCCGCTTCGGACGCCACTTCGCCGAAGCCGTCGGCGGCCTGCCCGAAGCCGACCTCGACAACGACGGCCAGGTCTCCCTGCTCGAAGCCTTCCTCCACGCCTCGAAGCGGGTCGCAGAATTCTACCGCAACGAGGGCCGCGTCGCCACCGAGCACGCCCTGCTCGACGACAACGGCGACGGGCTCGGCTCGCGGGCGGAGTGGTTCGAGGGCACCACCCCGACCCGCTCCCCCGGCCCCGAGGTCGAGCCCGACGGCGACCTCGCCGCCCGCAAGGTGCTGGTGCGGAGCGATTTCGAAAAACGCCTGACCCGCAGCCAGCGCGAGCGGCGCGACGCCCTCGAGATCGAGATCGCGCGGCTGCGCCGTTCCCGCGACGACCTTGGCGAAGAGCCCTACTACGAGCAGCTCGAAGCCCTGCTGCTCGACCTCGCGCGGCTCTACGACGAACTCGGCGCCGAGGGCAGTTGACGGAGGGCGAGGAGGTCCGGCCCGCCCGCACCGCCGCAGGACGGGCGACTTGCCACGGCGACCGGATACCGCTATGGAAGGCGGATGAAACTGACTTTTCACGGCGCGGCGGGGACGACGACGGGTTCGCGGCATCTTCTCGAGGTCAACGGGCGCCGCATCCTGCTCGACTGCGGCCTCTACCAGGGCCGCCGCGAGGAGTCGAACGAGCGCAACCGCCATTTCCCCTTCGACCCGGCCGGGATCGACGCGGTGGTGCTCTCGCACGCCCACATCGACCACAGCGGCAACCTGCCCTCGCTGACGAGCCGCGGATTCGAGGGCAACATCTACTCGACCTTCGCGACGCGCGACCTCTGCCAGATCATGCTGGCCGACGCGGCACGCATCCAGGCGCAGGACATCCGCTGGCTCAACAAGCACCGCGAGCGGCGCGGCGAGCCGCCCCTCGAGGAACTCTACACCGAGATGGAGGCCGAGGAGTGCGTGCGCCAGTTCGTGACGATGGGCTACGACCGCCGCATTCCCATCGCCGACGGGGTCGAGCTGACCTTCGTCGACGCGGGCCACATCCTCGGCTCGGCGCAGGTGGTGCTCGACATCACCGAGGGAGGCAGCAGGAAGCGCCTCCTCTTTTCCGGCGACGTGGGCCGGGGCCACAACGAGCTGCTGCGCGATCCGGTCGCGGTCGAGGGGGTGGACTACCTCATCATGGAAAGCACCTACGGCGACCGCGACCACGAGCTGCCGGCCCAGGCGAACCATCTCCTGCGCGATGTGCTCGTCCGCGCCCTCGAAAGGAACGGCAAGGTGGTGATCCCGGCCTTCGCGGTCGAGCGCACGCAGCAGCTCGTCTACGTGCTGCACCGGCTCCACGAGGCCGGCGAGATCCCCGACGTGCCCATCTACGTGGACAGCCCTCTCGCGGTGGGGGCGACGGAGATCTTCCGGCTCCACCCCGAATGCTTCAACGACGAGGTCTACCGCTTCCTCTACGAAACCCGCGACCCCTTCGGCTTCGAAAACCTGACGCTGATCCGCAAGGTCAGCGAGTCCATGGCGCTCAACGATCTGCGCGGGGCGGCGATCATCATCTCGGCTTCGGGCATGTGCGAGGCGGGGCGCATCCTCCACCATCTCCGCAACACCATCGAGAATCCGCGCAACACGATCCTGTTCGTCGGCTACTGCGCGGAATACACGCTCGGCGCGAAGATCCGCAACGGCGAGAAGAAGGTGCCCATCCTCGGCGACCGCTTCCGGGTGCGGGCCGAGGTGGAGGTGCTCGACTCCTTCAGCGGGCACGCCGACCGCAGCGAGCTGCTCGGCTACTTCGACGCGATGGGCGGTTCGCGGGAGCGGGTCTTTCTCGTGCACGGCGAACGGGACCGTTCGCTGGCGCTGCGCGACGCCCTGAACGAGCGCCACGACGGTGTCGTCGAGGTGCCGGAACTCGGCGGCGAGGCCGAGTTGTGACGCTGCGGGGAGCCTGCGAAGGGGGCGCGGCAAGTGGGACCGCCGCCGTCACCTGCCTATTCCTTCGTGGCTCCGCCACCGGAATTTCCGAGTTCCGAGAGCTCGGGAGGAAGGGCGGCGCGGAAGCGGCTCTTGTCGATGGCCTTCATGTAGGCCTCGAGGGGGGAGACCTGGCCTGCCAGCATCTTCTGCCAGATGGCGTCGTCCATGAACTGCATGCCGTATTCCTTGCCACCGGTGATGATGTCGTAGAGCTTCTGGGTGGAACCCTCGCGGATGACCGAGCTGACCGCCGGGGTCGAGACGAGGATCTCGTTGACCGCGACGCGGCCCTCGGTGTCGGCGCGTCGGAGCAGCAGCTGGGCCACGACCCCGCGCAGCGAACCGGCCAGCATGGTGCGGACCTGCGACTGCTGGTCGGACGGAAAGACGTCGACGAGTCGGTCGACGGTCTTGCGGGCGTTGTTGGTGTGCAGGGTGCCGAAGACGAGCAGGCCGGTCTCGGCGGCGGTCAGGGCCAGCGAGATGGTCTCGAGGTCGCGCATCTCGCCGACCAGCACGATGTCGGCGTCTTCGCGCAGGGAGGCGCGCAGGCCGTCGGCGAAGGAGGGGCAGTGGATGGGGACCTCGCGCTGCGAGATGGTGCTGCGCTTGTTGTTGTGGACGAACTCGATGGGCTCCTCGACGGTGATGATGTGGCGGGCGTGGGTGCGGTTGATGTAGTCGATGATGGCGGCGAGCGTCGTCGATTTGCCCGACCCGGTCGGTCCGGTCACCAGCACGAGACCGCTGCGGATGTCGCCGAAGCGCTCGATGCGCTCGGGCACGCCGAGGTCGGCGATGGTCTTGATCTTCGTGGGGATGAGCCGGAAGACCGCGCCGAGCCCGTTGTTCTGCTTGAAGTAGTTGCAGCGGAAGCGCGACTGGGCGTCCATCTCGTAGGCGAAGTCCAGGTCACCTCTCTCGAGGTAGCGTTCGTATGCATTCGGATCGCAGATCTCGCGCAGCATGTAGTCGAGGGTGCCGTGCTCGAGGGCGCCGTCGGCGATGGCGGTGATGGCCCCGTGGGCGCGCATCTTGGGCGGCTGCCCTTCGCTGAGGTGGAGGTCGGAACCGCCCGAGGCGACGAGGTGCTGGAAGTATTGGTCGATGACGGCCATGGTCGTGTTAGGGGCTGGACAGGGTTGGGTCGGGGAGCGAACAGGGTTGGGTCGGGGAGCGAACAGGGTTGGGTCGGCGGGCGGTCAGGCCCCGAGGCTGGCCTTCATGGAGCCTTCGTCGATGGCTCGTCCGAGCGCCTCATCGCGGCTGATGATGCCGTCCTTGTAGAGTTTGATCAGGGCGTCGTCCATCATGATCATGCCGACGTTCTTGCCGGTCTGCATCACGCCGGGCAGCATGAAGGTCTTGCCCTCGCGGATCAGGGCGGAGACCGCGGGCGTGTTCACCAGCAGCTCCAGAGCGAGCTCGCGGCCGTTTCCGTCCTTGCGGGGCACGAGCTGCTGCGAGATGACGCCGCGCAGCGACTCGCCGACCATGATCCGGATCTGCTCGCGCTGCTCGGTGGGGAAGACGTCGAGGATCCGGTCGAGGGTCCGCGCGGCGCTGCCGGTGTGGAGGGTCGCGAGCACGAGGTGGCCGGTCTCGGCTGCGGTGATGGCGAGCGAAATGGTCTCGAGGTCGCGCATTTCCCCCACCATGATGATGTCGGGATCCTCCCGCAGGGCGGCCCGCAGGGCGTGGGAGAAGCTCTCGGTGTGGGTGTGGACCTCGCGCTGGTTGACGTGGCAGTTGTCCGACTCGATGACGTATTCGATCGGATCCTCCAGCGTGATGATGTGGTCGTTGCGCTGCGTGTTGATCTCGTTGATCAGGGCCGCGAGAGTCGTGGACTTGCCCGATCCGACGGCCCCGGTCACGAGGACGAGACCGTTGTGGTATTCGAGCAGCGGCTTGATCGCCTCGGGCAGGCGCAGCTCCTCCATGGTGCGCAGTTGGGTGCTGATCACGCGGAAGACCATCTCCCAGCCGAGCCGGGTCTTCACGACCGAGGCGCGGAAACGCCCGATGGCCGGGGCGTAGGCGAAATCGACGTCGCCCTTTTCCTCGAGTCGCTGCAGCTCGGGCTCGGGGAGGTAGCTGCGGGCGAGGCGCTCGGTGTCCTCGGCGGTGAGGTGTTCGGCATTTTCCCAGATCGGCTGGAGCTGGCCGAAACGCCGCCACTTCGGCGGGGCGAAGGGGGCGATGTGGACGTCGGAGACGTCGTATTCCTGGGCGAGCTTCAGGTATTCGTCGACGTGGGAGAGAACGGGAACGGTGTCGGACATGGGCGTTTTTCGGTCGGATGGACGTCTCGTCGCGGGGCCGGAAGCGCCCGCTTGGTCGGAAGTATCGAAAAAGCAAGGGCGGCAGGCAAGCGAAAACGGTGCGCGAGGGACGAAAAGCCCGAACGGCTGTGGGCAGCGCTCGCCGTCTGCGGAAATCCGGCCCGCAGCAGAGGCCGCTTCCTCCGCGGAGTCGGCGAATTTTCCCGCGCAAGCAACGCGAGGGAGGGAGGGAGGAAAATTTAAAATATCCTTGCAGTATTGTTTGATTGTTTTAAAATTTAAGAAACCCTAGGGAATTACCATGCGCCATCAAATCCTCGTTCTCGCGCTCGCCGTCCTGCCCGCGTCGATTTTCTCCGCCCCACCGGCGGAACCGGCCTTGCTTGGCGTCCACTCCGACCCCGCTCCCGGCCGACCGACGGCCAGCGGCGCCTTCCACGACCCGGCGGCGATGACGGCCGCCC
>SLGN01000555.1 GCA_007123695.1 Verrucomicrobiales bacterium | reverse complement strand
TAGTTCCTGAGCTGCTCGGCGTCGATGTCGACGATGACGGGGCGGGGATCGACCTCCAGCGAGGTGAGCTGCTGCAGGCGGTAGGAGAAATTGAGGTCGGCCTCGGGGTAGTCGATGAGCCACTTTTTGTGGCGCCCCATCCAGGTGCCCGAATTGTAGCGCACCCGGACGAAGGTGAAGAGATCGTTGGGCACCTCGGCATCGACGTCCCAGTCGGGAAAGTCGAGGTAGCGTCCGCCGCGCCACTCGCGGGGATCGCGGGGCACCGTGCCGTCTTCCTCGATCCCGAAGTAGGTCGAGCGGATGCGTCCGGAGCGGTCCTGCGTCAGCGCGGTGGCGGCGACAAGCGCGAGGGCGAGGGCGGCGGCGGCCTTCAGGGACGGACTTGGCATGTTGCGACGGTATCCGATTTTGCCCCGCCGCGATAGGAAAAACGATTCCATCGACGAATTGCTCGAAGAGTTCGCGGCCCGCGACCCCGGCTCGCCACTCGTCGCCGCCCTTGCACCGCTCCACGCCCCGCCTATGCGAGAATCTCGTGGATGACGTGACCCTCGACGTTCGTCAGACGTCGCGCGATGCCGTTGTGCTGGAAGGTGAGGCGCTCGTGGTCGAGCCCCAGCAGGTGCAGGATCGTGGCGTTGAAGTCGTAGAGCGGATGCACGCTCTTTACCGCCCTCTGGCCGAGGGGATCGGTCTCGCCGTGGCTCACCCCTGGCTGCACCCCCGCCCCGGCCATCCAGCAGGTGAATCCGTCGGGATTGTGGTCGCGGCCCTGCGCCCCCTTCTGGAAAAAGGGCATGCGCCCGAACTCGGTGCACCAGACCACGAGGGTGTCCTCCAGCAGCCCTCGTTGGCGCAAGTCCCGGATCAGCGCGGCGGCGGGCTGGTCGAGGATGGAGGCGTGGACGTCGTACTGCGCCTTCAGCTCGCTGTGGCCGTCCCAGTTCAGCTTGCCGCCGCTGGCGTAGGCGCCGTTGAAGAGCTGCACGAAACGCACCCCTTTCTCGATGAGCCGCCGCGCCAGGATGCAGTTCCTCGCGAAGGCCGCCTTGTCGGGGTTGGAGGCATCGTCGGCGCCGTAGAGCTTCAGGATGTGGGCCGGCTCGGAGCCGAGGTCGGCGATTTCGGGCATGCTCAGCTGCATCCGCCCGGCGAGTTCGTAGCTGGCGATGCGTGCGGCGAGCCGGGCGTCGCCGGGGTTGGCTTCGAGGTGGCGTGCGTTCATCCGGCGCAGCAGGTCGCGGGCGGCGCGGTCGGCCGACGGGGAGACGTCCGGAGCGGAGAGATGGCGCACCGGGCTTTTCGAGCTCATCGTCGTGCCCTGGAAGGCGGCGGGGAGAAAGCCGGGGCCCCAGTTGTTGGCCCCGTTCTGCGGCACTCCGCGCGGGTCCGGGATGGCGACGTAGGCGGGCAGGTCGCGGCTCTCGCTGCCGAGCGCGTAGGTCGTCCACGCCCCGAGGCTGGGGAAGCCGTCGAGGACCGAGCCGGTCGAGAGGAAATTCTCGGCGGGCCCGTGCGTGTTCGACTTGCTTGTCAGGGAATGGACGAAGGCGATCTCGTCGGTCAGCCCGGCAAGATGGGGGATCAGGTCGCTGACCCACTTGCCGGTCTGCCCGTGCTGGCGGAATTCGTACTGCGGTCGGGCGAGGTTGCCGGCCGGACCCTGGAAAGTCACCGCCGGACCTCCCGGCAGCGGCTTGTCGTCCCATCTGATCAACTCGGGCTTGTAGTCCCATGTCTCGAGCTGGCTCACCGCTCCGGCGCAGAATATGACGACCACGTTCTTCGCCTTCGCCGGGTAGTGGGGCCGGCGCGGGGCGTAGGGCTTGGCCGGGTCGATCGCCGGACCGCCCCCGGGTGCCGCGAGCAGCCCGTCTCCCCCGAGCAGATTCGCCAGCGCCACCGACCCCAGCGCCGTGGTGCTGCGTGAAAGAAAGCCCCGCCGGTCGAGAAGGAGCCGCCCGGCGGGGGAAAGTTGTTCGGGGTCGGGGTGCATGTCTGCCTTCCGGGGGGAATTGTCCGAATTTCATGAAGATAGCGCCTCCCGCGCAATCGCGCCTTCTTTATCGCCCACCTCGACCCGGCCCGGCCCTTTCCGGCCCTTCAATTCAGCCTCCCGACCCAAGCGAAATCCAGATCCAGATCCAGATCGAAACTCCGCCATCGCCACCAGCCGCCTCAAGCCCTGAAAAAAATGACAACCAAGAAACCTTTCCTGCCGTCCCCAATCCCGTCAAACTGGCCAACAGCCCCTCCAACCAGTTCCGCAACTGGCCGATCGCCAACCGCAATCAGGAGATTTGTCCACGGTCGAGCAGGCCGTCGATGAGCGCGGAGCGGGCGTCGATCCGGGTAGTGGATCGCTTTGCGTCCGGGTGGGCGACGATGTCCCGCAGGCGCATCAGACGTCTGCCGCCGGACTGTGCGTCATAGCTGTTGAGAGCGATGAGGAAGCGCTGGTCGGGCCTGACTGGAAGGCCGCGGTGCAGGAAGCGGGCCGGCTGCCCCCGCGGGTCGAGGTCGAGCTGAAAGGGCCACAGGGTGCGGTCAGAGCGTTTGTCTTCGGCATCCTCCCGCACGATTTCGATCAGGTCGCCGGCGCTGAGTTCGGCGGTCACGAGCAAATTCTCATAAGGCAGCATCTTCCAGCAATCGGCCACGGTGAGCGGGCCCGGCTCTAGGTCGCCAGTGCCGAAAGTGCCGTGAAACACGCCGTCCACTGCCGTGCCCTGACGCTTCAGAGCCTCCGCGAACAGCTCGCAGAACAACTCGACCAGGCGGCTGCCGCGGCCATTGGCGGAAATCCGGCCGGTGACATCGGCGACTTTGCGGGCAAGCTGCTCATCGGCCTTCTTTAGGTCCGGGTCGGCCGCCTCCATCACTGCGGGATCGAGCTCGTAGCGGTCGTCCATCAGGAGGGTGTGGGCACGCCGATCGACCAGCTTGCGGCTTGCTAGGTCGAAGGTCAGATCGACCCGTCCGCAGTGGATGCCGTAATAACTGGCTTGAGTGCAGAGGGTGTTTTGAATCATCCACGAGGGCTGGTCCTGGTGGGAGTGGCCGGCAATGAGTACGTCGATGCCCGGATTGCGGCGCAAGACCTCTCGCAGCGGGTTGGCAAAGTCGTCGTCGAACCGCCAGCCCATGTGGCTGATCACCACGATCGCGTCCGGTTTCGAACTCCTTGCCTCGGCGAGCGTCGATTTGAGGGATTCAGCGGGATCGACGGGGTCAATGCCGCCCAGAGTTTCGGGCGCAAGCCAGTAGGGCAGGCCGGGGGTGATCAGGCCGATGAGCGCGATCTTGAAGCCACCCACCTCTTTGAGCTCCCACGGCAGCACCGTGCTCCAGGGGCCGTCGAACTGTCCCGGCACCTGTTTTCCGCGGGCCAAGTTGGCGGTGAGCACCGGTGGCCGGGAGTGGGCGAGATTCGCCTCGAGAATCTCCGGCCCCCAGTCGAAATCGTGGTTGCCGAGGGTCCAGGCATCGTAGCCGAGTCGGTTGAAAAGATCGATCATGATGCGACCGCCGCTGAGCAAGCTGGCGGGCGTTCCCTGGTAGACGTCCCCAGCATCGATCAGCAACGAGTTCGGCACCTCGCGGCGCCATTGGCGGAGAACGGTGGCGCAGCGGGCGAAGCCACCCACGTCGGAAAGACCTGCGTAGGTCTTGGTCGGGAGCAAGT
Source organism: Verrucomicrobiales bacterium (assembly GCA_007123695.1). GTDB lineage: Bacteria > Verrucomicrobiota > Verrucomicrobiia > Verrucomicrobiales > DEV007 > Arctic95D-9. Next base: position 4,592 of record SLGN01000555.1, on the reverse strand, counting down.
GCCCGTGCAGGTCCGTGGTGTGGAGGATGGAGATGGTGCGTGCACGCGACTCGCCCCCGAACACATCGACGAACGGATGGGTCACAAGCGCTCCGGCACCGGCAAGGAAAACGCGGCGGGAAAGGTTGCTGCCCGAAGATGGGCCATCCAATCCCTCGCCCCATTTTCCGCCGTGGGCCTGCGGCAGGATAGCGGGAGACGGGGGGCAGGGGGCATTTGGAGTCCTCATCGCAAAAGGTCGTCCGGAAAAGGATCGTACGTCAAAAAGTTTGAGGCCGATATCGCCGATTTTGCGGCGGAACGCGAGCAAAGCCCGCCCATTGGGGGCGATTGCGAGCGGGAGCGTGGCTGCCGTGTAGATGCTCCAAGCGCGGTCGCGTTTTGGGTTCCATCGGGCAGGATGCTCCTGTCGCGTCCGTCAGCCGCAGCCCGGCAGATGCGGCGACTTGGAAACCGCGATCATGGGAGGGCTGGGCCGTGCATTTGCGCGGGAAAGAGCGGCGTTTCCGCAGTATTCTTCCGTATGACGCCATTGCAGGAGTTCGATCTTTCCTTGTCGCGCCGGCAGTTCTTTGGCCGTAGCGGCCTGCGCCTCGGCGGGCTCGGGCTCGCCATGCTGATGGGCCGGGAGACCGCGGCGGGGTCGGCGATCTCGCCGGGGCTGGTGCATCCGCCGCGCCCCGGCCTGCCCCACCAGCCGGCGCGGGCCAAGTCGGTCATATACCTCCACATGAACGGCGGACCCTCCCAGATCGACACCTGGGACTACAAGCCGGGGCTTTCGGAATGGTTCGACAAGGACATTCCGCCGAGCGTCCAGGGGGGCCAGCGGCTCACAGGCATGACGAGCAAGCAGGCCCGCTTTCCGGTGGCGCCGAGCCTCTTCGAGTTCGCCCGGCACGGGGAATGCGGACGCTGGGTCAGCGAACTGCTACCGCATACCGCGCGGCACGTCGACGACGTTGCGCTGGTGAAGACGGTCCACACCAACGCAATCAACCACGACCCCGCCTGCACTTTCGTGATGACCGGTCGCGAAGTGCCAGGCTACGCCAGTCTCGGTTCGTGGCTGGCCTACGGCCTGGGCAGCGAGAGCAACGACCTACCCGCCTTCGTGGTGCTGACCCCGAACTGGAAATCGAAGGCGGCGGCCCAGGCTCTCTTCACTCGCATGTGGAACAGCGGCTTTCTCCCCGGCCGCTACAACGGAGTGGCCCTCCGCGCGGCGGGAGATCCGGTGCTCTACCTGCGCAATCCCGACGGCGTTTCGCCGGGCCAGCGCCGCGCCCAGCTCGACGCCCTCTCGCAAATGAACGCGCACCGCTTCGGTCTGCTCGGCGATCCGGAAATCCAGAACCGCATCGCCCAGTACGAGATGGCCTTCCGCATGCAGACGAGCGTGCCGGAGCTGACCGACCTTTCCGGCGAGAGCCGGTCGACCTTGGAGAGCTACGGTCCCGACGTGCTCAAGCCGGGAACCTTCGCGGCGAGCGCGATACTCGCCCGCCGCCTCGTCGAGCGCGGCGTGCGGGTCGTGCAGATCCTGCACCGCGGATGGGACCAGCACGGAAACCTGCCTTCGGACCTGCGGCTCCAGTGCGAGGACACCGACCAGCCAATCGGCGCCCTGCTCGCCGATCTGAAGCAACGCGGTCTCCTCGAGAGCACTCTCGTGGTCTGGGGCGGAGAGTTCGGCCGCACTGTCTACTCGCAGGGAACGCTGACGCAGACGAATTACGGGCGGGACCACCATCCGCGGAACTTCTGCATGTGGATGGCGGGCGGCGGCATCAAGGGGGGCGTGGACTACGGCGAGACCGACGATTTCAGCTACAACGTGAACGACCGTCCGGCGCACCTCAACGACGTCAACGCGACGATCCTCCATCTTTGCGGGATCGACCACGAACGCCTCACCTACAAGTTCCAGGGTCTCGACGCCCGGCTCACCGGGGTGGAGCGCCACCATCCCATTTCCGAGATCGTGGCGTAGCCGGGGCGGAAGCGCCGCACCGGTCCTCCCGGGCGATTGGGTCTTCGCCCCGGAGGGGCGGGAGAGGCGTTGATTCTTGACCCTTTTCCGCCGCAAGCTCCCGGGGGCTGTGCTCTTTGAGCCCCTCGGCCCTCTTGATCCTCATCAGCGCCATGAGAAGGAAGGCCAGGACGGTGGTGCGCAGCCCGTAGAAGGCGGGGCCGATCCCTCCGTAGACCTCTTCGGCGAGGCGGAACACCCCGCTCTCCACCAAGGCGGGAACGGTCAGGAGGACGCCCGCCTTGGGCACTGCCCGGCAGGGTTCGAAGAGCGGGGCGGCGTCGCTCAGAAGTCCCATGCACGCCAGGGTCCTGTCCATTTCGCGGTTTCCCGCGACGCAGCCTGCTATCCGCCAGAGGAGTGATAGAGTGGAGCATTGACGAATCTGACGATCCCATGGAAAGCTCCCGCATCGTTTTCCCGCTTGAGCCCCGCCCATGACTCGCGAAACCGTCATCTCCCGCATTACCGAAGTCTTCGCCAAGCTCGAATGCTACCTCCGGCTCAAGGGTAGGCAGAACCTCAACGATGCCGCCGTGCTCGCCGAGGACTTCTGCAAGGAACTCCTCAACCGCCTCTATGGCCACTCCCTCGAAAACCTGAACGCCCTCGAACCCAACGCCGCCGCCACCGACCTCATCGACATCGGCCAACGCCTCGGCTTCCAGATCACCGCCAACGCCACCACCGACAAAATCCGCGATGTCCACCGCAAAGCCAGCGCCCACGACATCGCCTCCCGCATCGACCGCCTGACCATCCTCTTCCTCGCCCACAAGGCCCCGGCGGAGCCAAGGAAATCGGGAAACTTCACGCCCTGCCATTCCCCGTCCATCGTCTCGCGCGATCTCTCCGGTCTCATTTCCGACATCCGGAAAAAAGACCTTCCCGAGCAGATCGAACTCCTCGAATGCCTCGAAGACGAATGGTCCCGCCCCGGCCATTCGTGGAATCAGGAACAACGCATCTCCAATCTGCCCTTCCTCTCCCTCCGCGAAGGCTTCATCGGGCGCGAGGAATTCATGGAAGACCTCGCCGCCGCCCTCCGCTCCGGCGGCAGCACCGTGATCAAAAGCGTCCAGGCCATCCACGGCATGGGCGGCGTCGGGAAAACCCGTTCGGCCATCGAATATGCCTGGCGGCACGCCCACGAGTTTCACGCCCTGCTCTTCGTCACCGCCGATGCCCCGGACTCCCTGCGCCGCAACCTCGCCGCCCTTTGCAGCCCGGACATCCTCAATCTCCCCGAGCACGCCGCCACCGAGATCGACGTGCAGATTTCCGCCGTCCTCAAATGGTTGCGGGAGCATCGCGACTGGCTGCTCATCCTCGACAACGTCGATAGCCCGGAAGCCCAGAGCGCCGTCCGCGAAATCATCACCCCGCTCGTCCACGGGAAATGCCTCATCACCTCCCGCCTCGCCGCCTGGCCCACCGGCTTCCCCGCTCTCGATCTCGATGTCCTCAGCCACGAGGCCAGCGTGCAGCTCCTTCTCACCCACACCGAGGGCTTCCGCCGAATCGTGCCCGATGAAACGGCCTCCGCAGGTGAAATCGCCCGCCTCGTCGATGGCCTCGCGCTCGCCCTCGAACAAGCCGCCGCCTTCATCCGGAAAAACCGCTGCACCTTCGCCGCCTACCTCGACCTCTGGCACGAGGCCGATGCCCGGCTCGGCGATTACCAAGCCCGCGGCGTCGATGACTACCGCGCCGAGGTCCCCGGCCAAGCCCCGCAGGACCCTCTCCCCCGCAGCCTCTGGGTCACCTTCGAGACGAGCTTCCGCCTGCTCACCCCCGAGGCCCGCGAACTCCTCCACGTCCTCTCCTGGCTCGCCCCCGCCCCCATGACCATCGAGCACCTCGACGCCCTCACCGCCATCCCCAAGCCGTCCGATCGACTTCCCGAACTCGACGACCTCCACCTCATCCGCCGCACCCCGGACAACGGCGCCTTTTCCGTCCACCGCCTCATCCAGGAAATCCTCCGCCGCGAGCAGACCGATGCGCAACCACCGGCCCTGCGCGTGGCCTTGGAGTGGATAGACGGGCTTTATCTCGGAGATCCTCAAGATGTCCGCACTTGGAACCAACTCATCCCGCTTACCCCCCACGCGGTCGTCCTTGGCCACAGTGCCGCAGAAAGGGAAATTCCGGAACCCACCGCCCGCCTCCTGCACCAAGCCGCCGTCTTTCTCAACGCCCGTGCCGACCACCGCTCCGCCGAGCCGCTGATGCGCCGGGCGCTGGCCATCGATGAAGCCAGCTACGGCCCGGATCATCCCAAGGTCGCGATCCGTCTCAACAACCTTGCTACGTTGCTGCAAGCCACCAACCGCCTCGCGGAAGCCGAGCCGCTGATGCGCCGGGCGCTGGCCATCGATGAAGCCAGCTACGGCCCGGATCATCCCGAGGTCGCCACCGACCTCAACAACCTCGCGACGTTGCTGCAATCCACCAACCGCCTCGCAGAAGCCGAGCCGCTGATGCGCCGGGCGCTGGCCATCGATGAAGCGAGCTACGGCCCGGATCATCCCGAGGTAGCAACCGACCTCAACAACCT
>SLGN01000035.1 GCA_007123695.1 Verrucomicrobiales bacterium | reverse complement strand
GACCCCCGCCGCCACCGCTCCGAACGAGGCGCCCGCCCCGGAAACCCCGCAGGCCGAGGCCGCCCCGGCCCCCGCCGCCGAGGCCGAGACCGCCGCAGAAACTCCCGCGCCCGAAGGCGGAGGAACCGCAGTCGCCCAAACGGAGGCCGCCGCCGAGACCCCGGCCCCCACCGAGGAGGAAGCCGTCGAAACCGTTTCGACCGCGACCGAAGGCGTCGCCGCCTCCCCCGACCCGGCAGCCTCCGAGGCTTTCGCCATCCCCTCGAGCTGGGTCTTCCTCCTCGGTCTCGGACTGCTCGCGCTCTTCGTGACCTACTTCGCGGCCGAGTCGGCTCGCCGCAAGCGCATCCTCGGCTCCGTTCTCTCCGTCGCCGTCGGCGCCATCTGCGTCTGGCTTTTCAGCACCCTCGGCATGCAGAAAGGCATCGAGCTCGAGGGCGGCGTCTCCATGGAGATCAAGATCCAGCCCGCCGAAGGGCGCGAGATCACCACCGACACGCAGCGCCAAGCCATCGACGTGCTCATGGGGCGGCTCAACGCCATGTCCACCGGCGAGGTTTTCATGGCCCCTTCGGGCAACGACGGCATCTTCCTCCAGATGCCCGGCGTCGGGCAGGACGAACTCCGCCGCATCCAGGACCAGCTCGAGCAGGTCGCCCTGCTCGAATTCTCCATCCTCCATCCCCAGAGCCAGTTCCTCGCCCCGCAGGTTGCCAGCGGCGCCCAGGTCGTTCCGGGCTACCGGGCGCTGCCCTACAAGGAAGAAACCGACAAGGAGGGCAACCCGCTCCCGACCCGCTACGGCCTCGTGAAGATGAAGGCCGACATGTCGGGCGACAAGGTCTCCCGCGCCCGCCACTGGTACGGTGCCGAGGGCGACTCCATCAGCGTCGATTTCACCTCCGAGGGCGCCAGGATCATGGGCCCGCTGACGATGGAGCACCGCGGCCAACCGCTCGCCATCATCCTCGACGACGTCATCCTCTCCTCGCCCAACATCCGCGAGCCTTTCTCCACCAGCTGCCTCATCACCGGAAACTTCACCCAGGCCGAGGCCAAGGCCCTCGCCTCGGCTCTGGAGAACCCGCTCCAGAATCCCATCGAAATCGAGTTCTCCAACTACATCTCGCCGACGATGGGCGAGGCCTCGGTCAAGCAGGGCATCCTCGCCGGCATCTCCGGCTTGGTTCTTACCCTGTTCTTCATCCTGCTCTACTACCGTCTCGCCGGATTCGTCGCCCTCGTCGGGCTCTCCATCTGCCTGGCGATGATCTTCGGCACGATGGCGCTCTTCCAGTTCACCCTGACCCTGCCGGGCATCGCCGGGATCATCCTCACCATCGGTATGGCCGTCGATGCCAACGTCCTCATCTACGAGCGCCTCCGCGAGGAGATGGCCGCCGGCAAGTCGCTCAAGGCGGCCATCGAGGCGGCCTACGACAAGGCCTTCTCGTCGATCATGGACGCGAACCTCACTTCGCTGATGACGGCGATCATCCTCTACGCCATCGCCGACGTCACCGTGAAGGGCTTCGCCATCACCCTCATCATCGGCATCGCCGCGACCCTCTTCACCGCCCTCATCGTCACCCGGGTCTGCTACAGTTGGATCCTCGACGCCGCCTTCTTCAAGAAGCTCAACTTCATGAACTTCGTCCCGGAGAAGACCTTCGACTTCCTCGGGAAGGGCAAGATCTCGCTCGCCGTCTCCGCCGGCGTCGTCGTCGTCTCCCTGCTCGCCGTGCCGATCGTCGATCCCCGCGGGGTCGAGCTGAAGGGCGGCGACAAGCTCACGATCCACTCGGGCGAGACGGGCCTTTCGAAGGAGTCGATCCTCGAATCCCTCGCCAAGCTCGATCTCGGAGCCAAGCCGCTCGTCCAGGAACAGCGAGCCGTCGGCGACGACGGCGAATTCTTCCTCGTGCGCACCCCGAGCAAGACGGCCGTGCAGGTGCAGGACCAGCTCGAGGCCGACCTCGGCGTGAGCTTCGAGGACACCACCGTCAGCTCCGTCGGGTCCGCCGTGGGCCAATCCATGCTCATCTCCTCGGGACTCGCCATGTTCATCGGCATGATCGCGATCATGGGCTACGTCACCATCCGCTACGAGTTCGCCTTCGCGCTCGGGGCCATCGCCGCCCTCGTGCACGACGTCGTCCTCGCCCTCGGCGTCACCACCCTGCTGGGGCAGGAGCTCACCCTGATCTCCGTCGGGGCGCTCCTCACCGTGGCCGGCTACTCGATCAACGACACCATCATCATCTTCGACCGGGTCCGCGAAGGTCTCGCGACCAAGCGGGGCAACGTGAAGGACATCATGAACTACTCGCTGAACAAGACCCTCGGCCGCACCATCCTCACCAGCGGCACGACCTTGTTCACCGTGCTGGTGCTCGCCATTTTCGGCGGCCCCGGCCTGCGGAACTTCGCCGTGATCCTGATCGTGGGCCTCCTCGTCGGCACTTACTCGTCGCTCTTCGTCGCCTCCCCCATCGTGCTGTGGTGGGCGAAGCGCTCCGGCACGAACCTCCGCCGCGAAGTCCTCGACACCGAGCAGTCCAAGATCGAGGGCGCCGCGCCGCAGCAGGCGTAGCCCACCGGCCCGGAAGGGTAGATTGTTTCCCGAAGCCCCCTCCCCTATTGGCATTGCCCCCTCGCCGGGCCGGGCGATGCGCTTCGGGGGCAGGGCCGCTGCAGGGCAAAACCGTCAAGTCAAGCTCCCCCCGGCCAAGTTCGGGGCGATCCGTTCTCTATGCAGCGAATGTCTCGCGGCCCCGGCGGTGCCAGATACCCGGGTCTTTTCCGTGCATCGGTCGCCGCCCTGTGGTAAAAGGACCGGGAATGGCCAGATCCGAGTTTCTCACCAGCGTCTCGCGCTACTTCGACCGAGCCGCCTCCCACTCCGGCGTCACTCCCGGGTTGCTCCGGCAGATCAAGGCCTGCAACGCGGTCTACCGGATGCGTTTCCCCGTCCGCGAGGACAACGGCGAAATCACCGTAGTCGAAGCGTTCCGGGCCGAACACAGCTACCACCGCCTTCCGACCAAGGGCGGGATCCGGCTCAGCCGCCACGTCGATCTAGACGAGACCATCGCCCTCGCCGCGCTGATGAGCTACAAGTGCGCCATCGTCGGCGTGCCCTTCGGCGGCGCCAAGGGAGGCATCGCCCTCGATCCCAGCAAGATCTCCGACGGCTTCCGCGAGCGGGTCGTGCGGCGATACACCGCCGAGCTCATCCGCAAGAACTTCATCGGCCCCGACATCGACGTGCCCGCGCCCGACTACGGCACCGGCGAGCGCGAGATGGCGTGGATCGCCGACACCTACAAGAACCTCCGCATGAACGAGCCGAACCCCTACGCCTGCGTCACCGGCAAGCCGGTGGCGATGCAGGGCATCCCGGGGCGGCGCCAGGCGACCGGTCTCGGGGTCTTCTACGGCATTCGCATCTTCTGCGAAGAGGCCGAGGCGATGCGTAGACTCGGACTCGAGCCCGGACTCGCCGGAAAACGGGTCATCGTCCAGGGCCTCGGCAACGTCGGCTACCACGTCGCCAGCTTCCTGCAGCGCGACGGGGGCTCGGTCATCGTGGGGATCGCCGAACGCGAGGGCTATCTCCACGCCGAAGACGGGCTCGACGTCGAAGCCGTCGTCCGCCATCGGGCGGAAACCGGCACCCTCGAAGGCTTCCCCAGAGCGGTGTTCTCGACCGACCGGGCCACCGCGCTCGAGGGCGACTGCGACATCCTCGTTCCGGCGGCCCTCGAAAACCAGATCACCGGCGAGAACGCTCCCCGCATCCAGGCGAAGATCGTCGCCGAGGCCGCCAACGGTCCGGTCGATTCCGTCGGCGAGGAAATCCTGCGCGAGCGCGGCATCTGCATGCTGCCCGACATCTACCTCAACGCCGGCGGAGTCACCGTGTCCTACTTCGAATGGCTCAAGAACCGCGCCGGTGTCAGCTTCGAGAGGCTTCTTTCCCGGCACGAGGAGCTGACGAAGAGCCAGCTCGTCCAGACCATCGAGCAGCTCGTCGGCCAATCCGTGCCCGAACCGTTGCGCACCCCCTTGCTCCACGGCCCCAGCGAAGAGCGCATGGTCGTCACCGCGCTGGAACAGACCATGATCGTCTCCTTCGGCCAGATCCACGAACTGTGGAAATCCGAACAGCTCCCCGATCTCCGCACCGCCGCCTACCTGCTCTCGATCGGCCGCCTCGCCGAGAGCTACAGCCAGCACGGCATCTTCCCATGAACACACCGCCCGCCGCACCCAGTCCACCCGCCATCGCCCGGCACGGCTTTCGGCACGGCTTTCGGCACGGCTTTCGGCACGGCTTTCGGCACGGCTTTCGGCACGGCACGCGCTGCACGCTGCCCGGTTGCGGCGTTTCCCTCGCTTTCGCCGCCTTGGTGGCGGCCTCGGTCCCCGTCTTTCTGCCGTCGCTTCGCGCCGCGCCCGGCGACGCCGGGACGCCGCCGAACATCCTGCTGCTCTACGCCGACGACCTCGGCTGGGGCGACGCCGGATTTCTCGGCAGCGACTTCTACGAGACCCCGCATCTCGACGCCCTCGCCGCCGAAAGCGTCGTCTTCCCCCACGGCTACGCGCCCGCCGCGAACTGCGCTCCCTCGCGTGCCTCGCTTCTGACCGGTTGCTACTCTCCGCGGCACGAGTTCTACAACGTCGGCACCGGTCCGCGCGGCAAGGCGGCGCAACGCCGTCTCGTCCACGTCCCCGGCACCGACACGCTGTCCCCGGACGCCCCGACCTGGCCGCGGCTGCTTTCCGAGAGGGGGTGGCGCCTCGGGCACTTTGGCAAATGGCATCTCGGGGTCGATCCCGAATCCGGCCCTCTCGCCCACGGTTTCCACCGCAACGTCGGCGGCGACCGCTCCGGCAGCCCGCCGAACTACTTCGCCCCGTTTCGCCAGGGCGTCCCCGGTCTCGGCGGCGAGGACGACGGGCGCCACATCGCCGAGGTCCTCGCCGAGGCCGCCGCCGCCTTCGTCGCCGAGGGAGCGCAGCGCCCCCACCGGCCTTGGCTCGCCTACGTGCCCTTCTTCGACGTCCATACGCCCATCCGCGCGCGTGCCGACCTCGTCGCCCGCTACGAATCGAAGCCGCCCGGCGAGCGCCACCACCACGCCGTCTACGCCGCGATGGTCCACACCCTCGACGACGCCGTCGGCCGCATCCTCGCCGCCTTGGAGGAAAGCGGCCAGGCCGTCAACACGCTCGTCGTCTTCACCTCCGACAACGGCGGCTACGGCCCCGTCACCAGCATGGCCCCTCTACGCGGATACAAGGGCACCTACTACGAAGGCGGCATCCGCGTGCCCTTTCTGGTGCGCTGGCCCGGCGTCGCCGAGCCGGGCGTCTGCGGCACCCCAGTGCACCAGATCGATCTGCACGCCACCTTTTGCGAAATCGCCGGAACCGCCCCGCCGCCCGACGCCAACCCCGACGGACGCAGCCTCGCCACCCTGCTGCGCGAGGGCAGGGATGCGGCCTTGGACGAGCGAGCGCTCTTCTGGCATTTCCCGGCCTACCTCGAGAGCTATTCCCGCACCGACGGCCAGCGCGACCCCCACTTCCGTAGCCGTCCCGTCAGCGTCGTGCGCCGGGGGGACTGGAAGCTGCTGCTCCACCACGAGGAGTGGCTGCTCGACGGAGGCCGCGAGGGCCTGCCCGACAACGGCGCCGTCGAGCTCTACCATCTCGTCAGCGACCCCGGCGAATCGCGCGACCTCGCCGCCGAAGAACCCGAGCGCCTCGATGCGCTTCTCGACGAACTGCTCGCCTGGATCGCCGAAACCGGCGCCCCCTTCGCCTCGGAACCGGATCGGGAATGATCAGAAATGCAGAGCGAGGGCACGTGAGTCAGAGTTATCGACGCCTCCCGCCGGCGAGCTTGTAGGCCGGACCCTTGAAGGGCGTCCGATCTTCACGCATAGGCGCATTCGCCGAAAGCCAATGCCACTTCGCTGCGCTTCCCGGCTTGAAACTACGTCCGCCAGCCGCCACTCCCCCGCTCGGTCGGGACCACCTGAGTTCCCCGCCGCTCCAGCGAACGTCGAACAAGACTCCCCGAACACCCCACTCGGACGGAACGCCTGAGTTCCCTCCAATAGCGGAAACGAAAATCGGCGGCCAAACCACCCCTCAGCACCGGTTGCACCGACACTGAGGGACAGGGCTCGGGGCAGGCAGGCGCGAGCACGCGAGCACGCGAGCACGCGCGCGACGATCAAGCAACGATCACGCTGCTTCGTAGCGACGATCGCGCGCGGTCTGGCGGCGGTCGCCCTCGCGACGCTCGCCATCCCTGCGCTCGCCGCTCCGTTGCTCTCCATCGCGACGTTCATTCCGCTCGCTCGGCTCGTTGCGCTCCCTCCGTTCGCCAGAATCCTCGCGAGACCCGCCTTCGGCGGAGCCCCCGCCTTGGTGAGCGCCGAGGAACTGGAGCGACTCGGCGACGACCTTGAGGCGGGTCCGGTCCCGGCCAGTCTCCTTGTCCTGCCAGGAGTCCATCTGAAGCCTGCCCTCGACGAGAACGCTGCGGCCCTTGCTCAGGTATTTGGCGGCGTTCTCGGCGGTGCGCCCCCAGACGGTGACATCGACGAAGGTCGTCTCTTCATGGCGTTCGCCGTCTTCGGCGGTCCAGGCGCGGTTGAGGGCGATGCCGAGCTCGGTGACGGCGGCCCCGGTTTTCGTTTTTCTGAGCTCGGGTTGGCGAGTCAGGTTTCCAATGAGTGTGACGCGATTGTAGCTGCTCATGCGGACATCTTACTGGAACTGTTCTCACGTGCAAGTGAAAAAGTGAACTTTCCCGCTTTTTTTACCGGAAATCCCGCGCATTTCCGCGATTGCGAAGAGTTCGGGCGGTGCGTTACCTTGGCGGGCGGTTTGTTGCCACTCTCTTCAAGCCCGGTCTCCCGCACCCCGCTCCGGAATGGCCTCGCCTCCCCTGACTCCCTTCACCGACTTCTGCCTTCTCTTCCTCAGCATCATCTTCGAGGGGGCGCCGTTCATTCTCCTGGGGACTCTGGTCTCCGGCTTCATCGACGCCTACCTGCCGGCGGGGCTGATCGACCGGTGGCTGCCGAAAAACCGCGTCCTCGCGGTGATGCTGAGCGGCCTGCTCGGCGCGGTCTTTCCCGTCTGCGAATGCGCCGTGGTGCCGGTAATCCGGCGGCTCATCCGGAAAGGGCTGCCGGTCTCCTGCGCCATCACCTACATGCTCTCGGCGCCGATCATCAACCCGATCGTCGCGGTCAGCACGATGAAGGCCTTCTCCTCCTCGGTGGGCCAGTTCTCCCTGCGCGAAGCGACCACTGCGGTCGCCTACGGTCCGGTATTCATGACCTCGAGCCGCCTGCTCATGGCCTATCTCGTCACGGTCGTGGTCGGACTGATCGTCCTCAAATTCCGCAACCACACAATCCTGCGCCCCGGCGTCGCCCCGCGCCACTCCGACGTCGGCCCACTGCCCGAGGGGGACGAGGACACCCCAGGCCCGAACCGTCTCGTGCTCGCGACGCGCACGGCGATGCGGGACTTTCTCGAAACCGCGATGTACTTCACCATCGGCGTGGCGATCACGGCGGTCTTCAAGGCCTACGTCACGGAGGACCTCATCCTGCTCTTCAACAAGAGCGAGCCGAGCGGCATCGGCCTGATGATGATCCTGGCCTTCGTCCTGAGCCTCTGCAGCACCTCGGACGCCTTCATCGCGGCGAACTTCCCCGTGCCGCAGTCGGCGAAGCTCGCCTTCCTCGTCTACGGCCCGATGATGGACGTGAAGCTGATTTTCATGTACCTGGCGGTGTTCAAGTCCCGATTCGTCGCCGTGCTCACGGTGGCTCTCTTCGTGGCCATCGGCGTGCTGAGCTACGTCTGGATGCGCCTCTGAACGCGCCGTTTCTCCCCCCATGAAGAAGATCCTGCAAATGCTCTCGCTGGCGACCCTCGCGCTCTGGGGGGTGGTCTTCCTGCAATTCTACATTACCGGTCGCATCGACAAATACCTCGATCCGACCTTTCGGATCTACGCGATGCTCTCGGGGATCGGGTTCTTGATGCTCGCGGCCTTCAACTTCGCGAACCGCAACCGCGAGGCCGGGGTCTGCACCCACGACCACGCCCACGGCGAGCCCTGCAACCATCCGCACCACAATCATGATCATGACCACGAGCACGAGCACGAGCACGAGCACGAGCACGAGCACGAGCACGAGCACGAGCACGAGCACGAGCACGAGCACGAGCACGAGCACG
>SLGN01000347.1 GCA_007123695.1 Verrucomicrobiales bacterium | reverse complement strand
GAATTGCGTTGGACGCAAAAAACCCGCCGACGGCAAATCGGCGGGTTTTTGACCGGATCGGGGGCTCCGGCGGGGTTCGGAAACCAAACAACAAACGAAAATTCAGGGAATCACCAGTTTTTGGCCGATCCGGATGGTGTCGCCGGTCAGACCATTGGCGCTCTTGATGGCGGAGACCGAGGTCCCATGCTTGCGGCTGATGCCGAAGAGCGTGTCGCCGCTGGCAACGGTGTGGGTCGTGCTGCCAGATCCAGTGTAGCTGACCGGCTTGCTCGAACCGGAGGATGCGGAGGAGCCGCCACCGTAGCTTGGCACTGACGGAACGCTCGGAACCGAGGAGGGCGGGGTGTAGGTGTTTTCCGTGTAGGAAGGGTAGGAGTTGCTCGAAGGCGTGCTCGAGTAGTTCGTCGTGCTACCGGAGGAGGAACCGTAATAGGGATTGTTCTGGTAGGGGTTCTTCGACGTTCCCTTGTTGCCCTTGCAAGAAACGGTCAGCAAGGCGATCACGAGGGGAATAAGGCAGAGAAGGTGTTTCATGATGAGCAGGTCAACTTCTTATGGTTGTGATGAAATTTAAGATTTCTTTACAAAAAGGCAAGCTTGTTTTTGAAAAATTGGAAATTCTGGAATTTCAGCGCTTCGGCTCCGTGCTTCCTCTGTCCTCTCCGGGTGGGCTCTCCTTTCCTGATTGCGGTTTCGGAACGAGCGGGTCAAGTTCGGGTCTCACGCTTCTTTTCTTAGTCCTTCTCTGCACTTATCCCCATGTCCCGAAAGCTTCTTGTCGCAACGCACAACTCCCATAAGACGAGCGAGATCCGGGAGATTCTAGCCGATCATTTCGACGAGGTGTGCGATCTGGCGGACGAGCCGGGCGCTGTTCCGCCGGAGGAGACCGGAACGACTTTTGCCGAGAATTCGGCGATCAAGGCGCTTGCGGTCGGCGGCGGGCGCGAGGGGGTGTGGGTCCTCGCGGACGACTCCGGACTCGAAGTCGATGCCCTCGGCGGAGCGCCGGGGGTGTTTTCGGCCCGCTATTCCGGAGAGGGAGCGAGCGATGCGGACAATCGCGCCCGGCTTCTGGCCGAGCTGGCGTGTCCCGAGCATGCGGAGAGCGCCCGGACGGCGCGGTTCCGCTGCGTCCTTAGCCTTGCCCGCGACGGGGAGATGGTCGCGCAGTTCGACGGCGCGGTCGAAGGCCGCATCCTCGCCGGGGAGCGGGGATGCGGAGGCTTCGGCTACGATTCTCTCTTTGTGCCCGAGGGCTTCGAAGAGAGCTTCGGCGAACTGCCCGAGTCGGTGAAAAACGCCATCAGCCACCGGGCGCGCGCATTGGCGAAGCTCCGCGAGTGGCTCGCGGCGGAGGCGGGCTGATCCGTCGCGATAGATCGGCAGCGTCCCCTCAGGAGATCTCGACGGTTACCGGGCAGTGGTCCGACCCCAGGACTCCGGGCAGAATGCCGACGGAGGCGACTCGCGGCAGGAGAGAGGAAGAGACGCAGAAGTAGTCGATGCGCCAACCGACGTTCCTCTGGCGGGCGCCGCCCCGGAAGCTCCACCAGCTGTAATGGCCCGGTTCGTCAGGGTGGAAATGGCGGAAGGTGTCGATGAAGCCGGCCTCGAGGAGGCGGTCGAATCCGCCCCGCTCCTCGTCGGTGAAGCCGGCGCTGCGCCGGTTTTCCTTGGGCCGGGCGAGGTCGATTTCGCGGTGGGCGACGTTGAGGTCGCCGGCGAAGACGACCGGCTTGGTCTTCTCCAGCTCCTTGAGGTAGGCGAGGAAGGCGGCGTCCCATTCCATGCGGTAGTCGAGCCGACGCAGTTCGTTCTGCGCGTTGGGCGTGTAGACGTTGACGAGGTGGAAATCGGGAAGTTCGAGGGCGAGGACGCGGCCTTCGCGGTCGTGCTCGGCGATGCCGATTCCGTGGCGGACGGAAAGGGCGGGAATCCGGGAGAGGACGGCGACGCCTGAATAGCCTTTTTTCTCGGCAGCGTTCCAATGGACTTCCCACCCTTCGGCGGCGAAGTCGTGATCGACCTGGCCGGGCGCGGCCTTGACTTCCTGCAGCAGAATGAGGTCGGGGCCTTCGGCGGCGAGAAACTCGAGGAAGCCTTTCTTGAGGACGGCCCGGAAGCCGTTCACGTTCCAACTAATCAATTTCATGGGCGGGTCGCGGTGCCGCGGCCTCAACTGGCAGGGCCGCCGCAGCGAGAGCATTCCATGGCGGAGCGGCGGCGCAAGCGTCCTTTTTCCAGAGTGCGCGGAGCCATGCCGGGCCTTTGCGGATGCGGGTGAGAGGGAAAAAACGGACCATTTCCCGCTCGCATTCGCGCTGGGAACGAGTTTGATGTGACGTTTGCGTCGAATTTCCCGCCCCGCCATTGCCTTGACTCCGCCGACCGATTCCCTGCCCCATGCTCCGCTGCGCCGCGTCGTCGTGACCGGCATCGGTGCGGTGACGCCCGTCGGGCTCGACGTGGAATCTTCGTGGAGGGCTGTCGTCGAGGGCCGTTCCGGCATCGGACCGGTGACGCTCGTGCCGGTGGACCATCTCCCCGTGCGCATCGCGGGAGAGGTGAAAGATTTCGATCCGAAGCGCTACATGGAGGCGAAGGAAGCGCGCCGGGCCGACCGCTTCGCCCAGTTCGCCGTCGCCGCCGCCCGGGAGGCCGTGGCGCATGCGTGCTTGGTCATCGACGGGGAAAACGCCAACGACGTGGGCGTCGTGATCGGTTCCGGAGCCGGGGGGATCCAGACCTACACGGACAACCAGCACGCCATGGACCAGCGCGGGGCCGGCCGTCTCAACCCCCTGATGATTCCGATGATCACGGCCGACTCCGCGTCGGTGCAGGTGAGCATCCAGACGGGAGCGCACGGGGTCACCTTCGGGGTGGCGGCGGCTTGCTCGACGGGCAACGATGCCATCGCCCAAGCCTACTTCGCGCTGCAGCGGGGCGACGCCACGGCGATGATCACCGGCGGCGCCGAGGCGGCGGTGACGCATCTGGGGCTGGTCGGATTCAGCCAGCTGCGTGCCCTTTCTCGGCGCAACGACGAGCCGGAACTGGCCTCGCGCCCCTTCGACCGCGACCGCGACGGGTTCGTTCTCAGCGAGGGGGCGGGCATTCTCGTGCTGGAGGAACTCGAGTCGGCCTTGGCCCGTGGCGCGCAGCCTCTCGCCGAGATCCTTTCCTGCGCCGCGACGTCCGACGCGGTCCACCTCACCGATCCCGACCGCGAGGCGGTGCAGGCCTCGCGCGCCATCGCGCTCGCGCTCGCGAAGGCGGGGATCGAGGCAGGAGACCTTTCCTACATCAACGCGCACGCCACCTCGACGAGCATCGGAGATGTCTCGGAAGTCCGCGCCTTGAAACGGGCGCTGGGCGAGGCCGCCTACGGGATCCCCGTGTCCTCGACGAAGTCGGTCACGGGCCACCTGCTCGGCGCCGCCGGTGCGGTCGAGGCGATCTGGTGCCTCTGCGCGATGCGCGACGGGCTGGTGCCGCCGACGATCAACTTGGAAAATCCCGATCCGGAGTGCGACCTCGACTTCGTCCCGGGACGAGCCCGTCCGGTACCGGTGGACGTGGCGCTGTCGGCGGCCTTCGCCTTCGGCGGACACAATTCGATGCTGGTGCTGCGGCGCTGGGGCGCGTGAGGCGAATGGGCGGGGCCGCAGAGGGGGGGGCGAGCTGCTGCCGGCGGCTCCGGACGAGGCCGAAGCTATCGGGGAAATGGCGAGGGGGATTTGGCCGACGGTCTACGGCGCGAGCCTGCCGCCGGGGCAGATCGACTACATGCTCGCGTGGATGTAGCCGCCCGAGAGACTACGCCGCGAGATGGAGTAGGGCTGCGTCGTCCACTCATCGGCTAAGCAGCCTTCAAACCGGATCATTATTGCAAATTTCTTGCGTTAATGCCGGAATCGTGAAGGATTCCCCTCTTCGGTGAAACGCATTTTCTCGCATGAAGCTCCTCCACCCTTTCGCCCTCGTTCTCCTGCTCGTTCTGGTCCGCTCAGCCTCGCACGCGGGCACCGCCTCCTCTGAAGCCATTGAGCCCGTGATTCAGGAATCATCTGGCGGAATCGATGGCGAGGTGGAGATCGGCTACGATAGCGCCCACTATTTTCGTGGCCTCTGGTTCTCTTCGAACAACGCATGGACCAATCTCAGCGTCTCAGTGCCCGTGACGGAGCGCGTCAGGTGGAATGTCGGAGCGTTCTACACGCACTCGCTGCATACCCTGATCGCGGGGGAGGGCAATCTTGATTTTTCCGAGTTGGATCTGAGCGCCGCGCTGATCTACGATGCGGATTTTGCCGAATTCGGCCTCGTTTTCACCCACTACTCCTTTTTCGACACCTATTCCGGTCGAATCGGAGGCCAGACCTTCGGTTTTCCGGAAGCCCCCGCCAGCACGGTGACAAGCGCACAGGATCTCGGTGTCACCATGGCGATTCCATACGGGGATCTGGTTCTGAGCTTGGGGGCCTGGCACGATTTCAAGATCGACGCCCAGTATTTCGAGGCTGGCCTGAACCATCTGATGCAGGCAGGGGAACGTCTGTCCATCGCCTCGTCCGTGATCATCGGCTACGGTTTGGGATACTACAGCTATCCCGAAATCGGCAACCAGGAAGACGGCTGGACGGCGGTGAGGCTGGGGATCGATTTTCCCTACAAGCTCTCCGACGCGTTTACTTTGACACCCTACATCGCAGCCAATCTCTCGCTTGGCACTCGCGAAGAACTCAATACGGTGCCCGGCAGGAACCACTTGTTCGGCGGCGTGGCGCTGACGGCTTCGTTCTGAGGTCCGCGAGCCCTGCCGCCGCGTCCTTGAAGGAGATGCGATGGCGAACGAAACAATCGCCCGAGCCATCGGCGCCACTCTCCCGCATCGAGCCTCATCGCTCATCCGCGAGGCGCAGACCCCACTTCGACTGAAGGTCGGCGAGGTAGGCGGCGTCGATCTCCTGCCACGAGCGACCGCCCTGCAGCAACGCTTCGCCGGCTCGGACCACGGCGGCGGGACCTGAACGCCAATCCGGCGTCCCCGCTTCCTCGGGCCAGCGTCCCTCCTCCCCGCAGGTCATCAGGTAAAGCGACGCCTCGCTCGCTTCGTCGAACAACGCACGCAAGGCGCGGGCCTCGCCGTCGCCATCAAGGTGCAAATACCAGGCCGTCAGCAGATGCGCGGTGAAGTAGCACCGGTGCTGCTCGGCGATGTCCAGACCGCTCCAGCTGGATCGCTCGCGCTCCATCAGCGCAGGCAGCGAAATCTGCGTGCGGACCGGCCCGGTTCCGCCGAAGGCGTCGGTCTCGGTCCCGATGCGGCGCATCTCCTCGTGCCGACGCTTCAGGGCGACGACGAGCCCCCTTTCGCCCGGCTCGAAGACGCCGTCGCGGTAGGGCGTCCGAGCCACCACCTCGGCGATCCCCTCGCGCAGCCAGAGGGGCAGCAGAGGCATCACATCGGCGGTGGCTTGGTGGGCGATCTCGTGGCGCAGGACGTGACCGTCGGGAATTCCGGCCCCGCGAGACATGTCCGCGATCCCGAGGCTTTCGATGGGCATGATGAGCGCCCCCGCCCGTCCCCAACCGCCCGCCTGGAACCAGCCCGCCAGCCCGGGGCTGCCACCCGCCGCCTCGAAATCGCTCCTCGAGCCGTAGAGCCTCGCCAGGTAGCGCCGCTCGCCGCGCGGCGGCAGGGAAAGGGGCATCGAATCGACGAGCCGCACCGTGGCCTCGGCCATTCTCGCGAGTTCTCCAAGCACCGCCATCGGCAGCTCGGCGTCGATTTCGAAATCGTAGACCGGACTGGCGTACCGATGCACCGAACCGCCCTCGTCCGAAACCCTGCGCAGGGTCACCGGCGGCTGCACCACGCGGGCCCCTCGTGCGGCGGGATCGAGCGGAGCTTGGGCCTCGGTCGGACTGCGATCCGACCGCCATTGCGCGAGCCACTCGCGATCCGCTTCGGAAAGCTGCTCGAGCGGCAGCCGCAAGCGCCTCCCCGTTTCGTCGAAGACCACCGGATGCCCCCGCTCCAATCCGGCCAAATGCCCCGAAACGCTGCGTCCGTCGATGCTCGTCCACACGCGTGGGACTTCGCCAGCCACCGCAGCGAAAAGAGAGACCGCCGCCACGGTTGGGGGACCGGCGAGGAGCAAGAAGCGGCGCTTGGACATGGGTTGGAAAGAGTCGGGTTGGAGGGCAACCGAGCCGAAGGTCTCCAAAATGTAAGGAATCGCGGCCGGAAAGGAAATCAGAATCGGAACCGTGCCCGAATGGATTCCTCTCCAATCCAGTACTTCCCTCCGTGGGAAGATTCCTTTCAGTTTGTCTCCGCGAGAGCCGCCACCTCGCCAAGCGCCCGGTGATTCAGAAGACGCTGCGGCGTGATAAACGGCCGGTCCAATGAGCGTCAGGAAATTCAGTTTGATGGACGGGGATCAGAGTGAAATACAAAATAAACAACCGTGTTTACTAAATCTTCCACTTGATAAACGACGGGTACATACCGGAAAAGAACTTCAGTTTTCGTGACGAAACATTGATCGGGAACTTGCCATTGGAAACGAAGGCCATCGCAGAGAGATCCACAATAAATTTCCTGATCTAAAATTTTGATGTTACGTTGGTTGCTGCCGTGACGGAGCGGTCTCAGCGGAAGCGGAAGGAATAGAGGTCGGCCTCGCGCAGGCGGAAGCGCAGGCGGACGGGCCGTCCGGCGAGGGCGGAAAGGTCGGTAGCGCCTTTCCAGACGAAGGTTTCGCCGATGCGGTCTCCGTAGAGCTCTTCGGCGTCGTCGAGAGAGAAGCCGGGCAGCGGGGCGCCGGCCGCATCCTGCAGCTCGACCCGCAATCCGCCTGCGGCGGAGGTGCTGTAGTTGAGGACGAGACGGCGGCCCGAGAAGACGACCGGCTTGGTGACCAGCTCCCCTTCCTGCGGGCCGGCATTGACCGAGACGAAGCCGTCGGTGCGCAGCACGTAGCGGTCGCCGCTGCGGTGGTAGAAGGAGATCTCCGAGGCCTTCAGCAGGGGGATGCCGTAGGCGAGGTAGTTGGCCCGGTTATCCCACGCCGCCGCGCGGAGGCCCGGCCGCAGGAAGGCTTCGGTGAAGGAGCGATCGTAGCGATCCGCGCCCGCTCGCGTGCTCATGAAAAGCACGTCGGTGACGTTGCGCTTGTCGGGATCGTCGGACGCGGAGCGTCCCCGCCCAGGGACGAAGCGGGTGGGGAAGGCCAGGTAGATGTGGGGCGCGCGGACGTAGGGCGCGGTCATGTTGGTGTAGAGATGCTCGCCGGGCAGGTTCGGATCCATGGCCACCGGCTCGCTCCAGGTTTCGAAGTCGGGCGAGGTGGCGCGGGCGATGCTGCGGGGCCCGCTGCGGCCTTCCCAGATGCGGAAGTAGCAGACGTAGAGCTGCTCGGTCTCGGACCAGAAGGCCACGTTGGGCGAGTCGAAGGCATGCCGCCACTGGGGACGGTAGGAGACGATCTCGCCCGTCTCGGTCCAGCGGATGCCGTCGGGCGAGACGTGGCCGTGAAGGCCGCGGCCGGCCTCCTCGAGCCCGAGCTTGTTCCCGGCGCCGGGGTAGCCCGAGACCGCCTTGTAGCGCTGCTGCGGATCGACGCCCTCGCGCGTGTCGAGGAAGACCATGAAGTTGTGGAGGCGGTAGGGCATGCGGGCGAGGACGACGTTGTTTTCCTTGGTGCCGCCGATCTCGTGCAGTCCGAGGACGGGGAAGCGCCACTCGTGCCCGTCGTCGCTCTCGGCGTATTGCACGAGCTCGCCGCCGCTGCCCGACTCGCTTGCGTCTTCGAAATCCGGATCGTAGCCGCGGAACCAGGCCCGGTAGAGGCCGCCGTCTTCGATCACCGTGACCATGTGCCGGACCGGCAGGGGCGAGCGGGGGCGCGGGGCCTTGGTGGGATGATGCAGGCGCAGCTCGGCGCCGTCGATCGAGTCGACGAGATGGCGGTCGACGAAAAGCTCGAGACGCGAGCCGATCTCGATGGGCTCGGCGGGTTCGGCGGCGCCGAGGGCGAGGTTGCCGAGAGCGAAAAGAGCGAAGGCGGCGAGGGCGGGGGAAGAGAGCTTCATGGGTTTCGGGGCGGAAGGCGGCGACCGGAGGGATCTACCAGTCGTCGAGGGTGGAAGCCGGGACGGCGAACAGTGGAGGTGTCTTAGTTGCAGGAGACGATGTGCAGAACCTTGACGCCGCCGAGGTCATCAGCGCGACCTGCTTGTCGTCGTCGGGCGTTGCGGAGTCGGTGATGCGGCCCAGGAGGATGGG